>JAYUEJ010000186.1:0-6656 GCA_043739265.1 Rhodopila sp.
CCCAGAATTTTTCGAGCGCCATACGAAACGGGTGCATGTTCGTATCCGGCATCGCGTTTGGGCCGAACTTGTCCAGGCGGCGGCGAGCCTCGTCGCTCGCCAGGCCGGTCGGTGGATCATCCTTCGCGGCCACCGCCGGTTTGGCGAGAAAACCACTTCCATGCGCCAAGGGTCCAGTCGCGACCATGATCGAGCCTACGCTCGGACGATCGCCGCCGGTTCAACAACAATGGCAAAGCCTCTGGGCATTCGGTCCCGCATGCCAAGTTGTTTCGAATTCAACTCTTGTCCGGGGCCTTCACCCGTTCGTGGAACGGGTTCTCAAGGACGAGCAAATTCGTCGGCTCGACTCAATTGTTACCAGCATGCACTTCAAGCGATGAAGGATCAGATGTGCCCAGAATTTTCTTGGCCCGAGCCACTTCCTCAGGCGTGCCGTGCGCCATGACCAGGAATCCGTCGGCCTTCAACGCGGTCTCGTATTGAAGCACGCTGTTCTTCGGAATGCCTATGCTATACAGCGCAGCGCCAAGCGCGCTCAGACCGCCAACCACGACCGCGTTCTCGATGCCGGCGATCGCCACGGTAGCCAAATATCCAAGGACGACTACATGCCCGACGATGGGAATCGTCATGAACAACCCCCCTAAGAACAGGCCCCAGAAACCGCCCCAAAAGGCCCCACGGGTGCCCCAGAATTTAATCCGGTCACCGGCGTTGTAGAAGCCAACGACCTTCTCGTCGGTATGATATCCTTTGCCGACGATGCTGAGATGTTTCATCTCGAAACCGGCATCGGTCAATTTTTTCACGGCCGTCTCTGCCACCAGGTGATCCGCGAGGACGGCGACGACTGATTCGGTAATTTCCATCGGACTCTCTTTCTGTGTGAGGTGGCTGCCAGTGATCTCTTGCGTCGAGGTGGGCTCCCGCCACCGAAAACATCCAGCGGTCGTTTCGAATCGAACGCCTTCCCTCATGCGTTGGAACATACAAGCAGCCGCCCCGAGGGAGGCAGGTTCGGAATCTACCTAAGCCGGATAAACCAGAATCCGACTCTTGGGGGTGCTGATGCGCAGCCAATAGACGCCGGGATGGATCAGCATCGACCCCTCGACCGGTGTTTTTGTCCAGGCGATGGAGGCGGCCTTCGTTCCCGTCTCGTCCGGGGTCACGCCGATCTCGTAATGCTGGCCGATACCGCGGCTCTTCTCTTTCCATCGTCCGATGCGCCGCGGAATCGCGGTGAGCGTCAAGAGGAATAGATATAATTATAGACTACAATAAAAATTAAAAACAAAACGCTTGAAATTAATAGATTATTTGTATTTGTTACAAAATATAATAATATTCGTGTTAAAGATGGGTTAACCACCCCGTGAAGCCCCGGATTAAAAAGTTTTTCTGAATGTGACCCTTGCCAAGGCGTCCTCTGGACCAACGCCTAAAAACCGTCCTCAATGTCCTCACCAAACCAAAAGGCGCAGCATGGCGGGGAACAACCAAATCAGCACCACCACAAGGCGCAAACTATTGCTCGCCTCGCCGCCGCGCTGATGGGTAGGTTGGTGAAGGGCCTCGGCGCCGATCATGTCATCTCGAGCACGGACGCCGTTTGGACCGGGCCTCGCGATGACGGATCGAAGGCCCGGGACGCCTCGAAATCCCCGACGGCAGGCACCAAAAATTTGGTTTTTCGCCACTGGGCACCGCCGAACGACCCGTGGAACGCGGCATCTTCGCCAATAACGGATTCAAGCTATTCGGCCACATCCAACGCACCACACCCGACCGTTTCGCTGCCATCAAGGAAGACTATCCGCGCAACGGCACCGGCAATTTCCGTTAGCACTACATAGGGAAGACATGATGGGTATCCGCGTTCACAACCTTTACTGCGACGCCAACGGACAATCACATTGGCGTGACATCCAGATCGATTGGGCGCAAGAGGGTCCAGAGGGCAAAACCTCCGCCCGCCTACCCGCGACCGGCATCATCTTCCGCCAGACACAGGCCGAACATGACCGCCCCTGGCATCCGGCGCCGCGCCGCCAATACATCATCAACCTCGATGCCGGTGTGGAGCTGACCGCCAGCGACGGCGAATCCCGCGTCATCGGCGCCGGCGAGGTCGTCCTGGTCGAGGACATCACCGGCCGCGGCCATCTGTCCAAATCCGTCAACAACCAGATGCGGCACTCGATCTTCGTACCGATCGAATAAAGGAAAGCGAACAATGCGAATCCACAACATCTACGTCGATGACGCCGGCGAAACCCACTGGCGCGATATCGAAGTCCAATGGGTCGAGGAACGCAACGGCAGCAAGCTGTCCGCCCGCCTGCCCGCCAACGGGATCATCTTCCGCGAAACCGCCGGCGACTATGACCTGACCTGGCACCCTGCCCCGCGCCGCCAGTACATCATCAACCTGGACGGCGGCGTTAAGATCACCGCCAGCGACGGCGAAGTTCGCGAAATCGGCGCTGGCGAGGTCATTCTGGTGGAGGACATTCGCGGCAAGGGCCACCTGTCGCAATCGATCGGCGGCAAGATGCGGCACTCGATCTTCGTGCCGATCGAATAACCTTTCGTTCATGTTACGGCCACCGCAATCCGGCCACTACACCGCAACCCGGCTCGTATCCTTCAGCCACCCCGCTCGCCCCCCAAAGGAAGGGCCATAAATCTCGGTGGTTGAAGGTATCCGGTTCATCTCCCAAAGCACTATCGCTCGACGATTCCGGCTTGTCGGCCATCGGATACTGGCGGATAAAGTGCAATGCTCACGTCGCTTCCGCCGCCCCTCGGACAGGCGGTCTGCCCTCTGCCCAGCCAAACTATCATTTTGTCGAAAAATTCTCTTTCCTGATAATGCGTGAGGTTCCCAATGAGATTACTGGTTAGGACTTTCGGCTTCGTATTAATGATCATGCCGATGGCGTCAGGCATTGGCGCACAGGCGCGCGGCACGGAAGAATTAATTTCGGTACGAAGCAAACTGTCCGTTGCGGAAACGATCGACCGCCTGCAGCAGCATGTCGCCGCCGCTGGCTTTTTCGTCGCCGCCCGAATCGATCATGCCAAGGGCGCCGCGGCTGCTCAACTCGCTCTGCGGCCGACCGAGTCGCTCGTGTTCGGCAACCCAAAAGGCGGCACGCCGCTCATGCAATGCGATCAGCGGGTTGGCATCGATTTGCCGTTGCGGGCGCTCGCCTGGATGGATGACAAAGGACAGGTCTGGCTTGACATGACAAATCCCCATGTTCTCCAGGCCCGCTACCACCTCTCATCGGCCTGTGACAAACCCATCGCGGCGATGGAAGCCACCGTTCGGCGCCTGCTCGCGGGCATCAGCGAGCCGTAGGCCGAAACCGGGACGACGGCGGCACACGATCTCGTCCGGCTAGGAAGCCACGTTCCGCAACGCCAACGCCTGAAACATCGGCACCGCGGCTGCCAGTTCTGCCAGCCGCACCGCTTCTCCGGGCTTGTGCGCCACCCCAATGTCGCCCGGCCCCATCACCACGCAGGGCGCGATCGCCTGCAACACGGACGCATCGGTTCCGAACGGCGCGGTCGTCGCCATCCGGCCGCTGACCGCGATGCAGTGCCGAACCAACGGATGATCGGCGGATAGTTCAGGCGGCCTCCCCTCCTCCGCTTCGGCAACCGTCACGCCATGTCGAGCGGCAGCCTCCCGCACCGCCACCCGGATCGGAGTCGGATCGACCGCCGCCGAATAGCGGAACTTGATCCGCGCCGTCGCCACCGGGACAGTAACGTTGATCGCCGTGCCGTGATTGTCGATCACCACGTTGAAGTCGCTGAACGGCGGGTCGTACGCCTGGTCCTGTAACGACCGGTCCGTCAGCAGTCGCTCGAACACCGCTTTCATGTCTGCCAGGAACGGAATCAACGCCCAGTTCGCATTGCGCCCCGTTCCGGTCGAGCTGTGCGCCTGCACACCCAGCGCCACACAGGTGAACAGGATGTGGCTGCGATGCCCCCGCACCGGCTGCAACCGGGTCGGTTCCACCACCACGATCCCGATCGGCCGCACCGCCCGCACCAACGCCGACCGCTGGTTGATCTCCCGAGCTCCCTGCTTGGTGGACTCTTCGTCCGTGGTGATCAGCAACGTCACCGGCACGCGCGCCGACAGTCCGCGTGCCGCGACGATCATCGCCGCCACCGGGCCTTTCATATCTGTGCTGCCCAGTCCGTGCAGCACACCATCCCGCTCGATCCGCCCGGACCAGGGATCGTCCTGCCAGCCGGTATCGGGCACCGTGTCCATGTGGCCCGAAAACGCGATCCCGCCCGGTCCGCCGCGATGCGCCACCAGCACCCGCTTCGCCACCCCGGCCGCATCCAGGTAATCGATGCGCTCGACCTCAAATCCGGTCAATTCCGGCTCGATCCGGTCGGCGACGGCAATGTTGGAAACGAAACTGCGGCTGTCGATCACGACAAGGTCGCGGGTGAGGTCGGCAATCTCGGATGTCAGGTCGGTCATACCGCTGCATAGGCCGCCCGCGACCCGGTCGGCAACCTGCCCCCGCTTGAGCGCGCGGCAGGTTCCGCCCACACTCGGCCCCATGCAACCTGAATATCTCGATCCCCGCTCCGGTGCCACCTTCCCGCTCGACCAGCCGCGCTGGTGCGGCCCGAACCACGCGCCCTTGCTGCTGACGCCGCTAACCGGGCTGGCAAGAACCGAAATCGACACCGCCACGCGCAGCCTGTGGCGCTACCGCGCTGCGTTCCCGTTCCAGATCGAAGACCCGATCACCTTGGGCGAGGGCTGCACGCCGCTGATCCCGCGCACCATCGCCGGCGTCCAGGTGCTGCTGAAATGTGAATGGTTCAACCCAACCAGCAGCTTTAAGGACCGAGGCGCCAGCGTCATGCTGTCGCTGCTGCGCGCCCAGGGCATCGGCCATGTGCTGGAGGACAGTTCCGGCAACGGCGGCGTGGCGATCGCCGCCTATGCCGCCGCGGCGGGAATGGCCGCAACGATCATGACCCCCGACTCTACCAGCCCAGCCAAAACCGTGCAGATGCGCGCGCACGGCGCCACCGTCGAACTGATCCCCGGCACCCGCCAGGACACCGCCGACGCCGCGATCGCCCGATCGTCCATAATCCGGTCGCCGATCGCCCGATCGTCCATCGCAAACGGGTCGGGTTCGGTCTTCTACGCCAGCCACAACTGGCACCCGTTTTTCCTGCAAGGTACCAAAACCCTGGCTTACGAATTGTGGGAAGACCTGGGCTTCCGCGCGCCCGACAACATTATCACCCCCTGCGGCGCCGGCTCAACCGTGCTGGGCTGCGAGATCGGTTTTTCCGAACTGCTCCGGAATGGCCAGATCGACACCCTGCCCCGCATCTTCGCCGCCCAACCCGCCAACTGCGCACCCATCGCCGCCGCGTTCATGGCTGGTTCGGACGAACCGGTGCCGACCACGATCTCCCCCACCATGGCCGAGGGCACCGCCATCGCCCAACCGATCCGCCTGCGGGAGGTCCTGGGCACCTTGCGCGAAACCAGGGGCGGCGCCGTGACCCTGACCGAGGCCCAGATCGGCAAGGCGACCCTCGATCTGGCGAGGATCGGCATCTACGTCGAACCCACCAGCGCCCAGGCCGCCGCCGCATTCGAGAAACTGCTGGAAACCGGCACCATAACCCCCGGCCAGACGACGGTCCTGGTCATGACCGGGTCGGGACTGAAGGCAACACCCCGCATCGCCGAACTGATGGGGATCGCGCTGTGACCAACCCACCCCGCATCGCTGTCCTCGGCTTCTCCATCGAGTGCAACCGCTTCGCCCCCATCGCGACCGAAGCCGATTTCCAGACCCGCACCCTGATCGGCGGCGCCGCCCTGATCGCCGAAGCCCGCTCCCCCGCCCCGCGCATGCTGGGTGAACTCCCCGGCTTCCTCGCCGCCATGGACGCAACCGGTCCCTGGCAACCCGTCCCCGGGCTGCTCGCGATGGCCGAACCGAACGGCCCGGTGGACCAGGCGTTCTTCGACCGCCTCATGCAACGCTGGCAGCAAGACCTGACCGCGGCCGCCCCCCTGGACGGAGTCTATCTCGTCTTGCACGGCGCCGGCCTGACGACGAACGATCACGACCCGGAAGGAACCCTCCTCGGCCTGGTCCGGCGCATCGTTGGTCCCGACACGCCGGTGGTCGCCACCTTCGACCTGCATGCCAACGTCTCCGACGCCAATGTCACCCTGCTGAACGGCTTCGTCGGCTACCGCACCAACCCGCATCTCGATATGCGCGAACGCGGCGCCGAGGCCGCCCTGCTGCTGCGCCGCCTGCTCGACGGCACCCGCACCTTCCTCGCCCGCATCCGCTTGCCGATCGTGCCTCCGACCGTAACCCAATTGACCGGCAAGGACGCCCCGAACCGACCGTACGGGGAGCTGATCGATCTCGGACAGCAGCGCATGACGCAGCCGCCGTTTGCCGGCCGCGTGCTGAACGTGTCCGTCATGGGCGGTTTTGCCTATGCCGACACCCCGTTCAACGGCCTGACCGTGGTGGTAACCGCCACCGACCAGGACGCCGCCGACGACCTGGCGCTGGAAATCGCACAGGCCGGCTGGGCCCGGCGCGACCAATTCCGCC
>JAYUEJ010000187.1:0-6656 GCA_043739265.1 Rhodopila sp.
TTTTGCAGACAGATGAACGCCGATAAGCAGGATGAACGCCGATGCGGTTGGATCGCGATCCGGCCATAAGGTGGCGATTGTACGCGATTGACCAAACAGCTTGTGTCAGGATCGCCAAAAAGGCCAGAAGCTGACCGTCCGAGAGGCGAATGGCCGGTTCATCAAGCTCACATCCATTCGCCCGGCGACGGCGCACGATATCCCCCTGATCGGCGTTCATCGGCGTTCATCTGCCTTCAAAAAAAAAGCCGCTGATCCAGTCCGTAACGGCCGCCCGTTTCCGGCACCGTGCGTCGCGCGGACGATCGCCCGAGCGGCCCGGTCCGGCCGCTCGCGTGTTTTTTGCAGACAGATGAACGCCGATAAGCAGGATGAACGCCGATGCGGTTGGATCGCGATCCGGCCATAAGGTGGCGATTGTCCGCGGCCGACCGAACCGCCTGTGTCAGGATCGCCAAAAAGGCCAGAATCTGACCGTCCGAGAGGCGGGTGGCCGGTTCATCAAGCCCACATCCATTCGCCCGGCGACGGCGCCCCATATCCCCCTGATCAGCGTTCATCGGCGTTCATCGGCGTTCATCTGCCTTCAAAAAAAAGCCGCTGATCCAGACCGTAACGGCCGGCCGTTTCCGGCACCGTGCGTCACGGCCGATGGCCCGAGCGGCCAGGTCCGGCGGGGCCGTTCCCAATCCGGCAAACGCCCAAGCGCGACTTTCGGCATTTTTGCTGAAGCGATTTCGCGGCTCCATGCGTCGTTGTTTCGGCCGGCCGCATTGACCACGGTGTCACCGCTCGCCGGGATACGCGTAAATTCCCTGACGGCAAAAGTGGCCGCACCCGTTCCGGCTGATCGCCGCCTGGGATATTCAAAGGGTTAAGGGAGGGCCGCCCGTGCCAGGAAGTTGCGGAAAGTCAAACTAAACCCGCCCTGACACATATCGAGTCCGGGGAAGGAACGCCGGATCAAGTCCGGCGATCACGATAGCGAACCAAGGACAACGCCAGAAATGTACCATCCGGCCGTACAGTTCCGCGCAGGCAGGCTGGCGTTGACTGCGCCGGCCCTCCCGTGCGGCCCCGCGGGGTGAAAAAAGCCTACTTCGCCTTCGCGGCCGCCGATTTGCGCGTCGCCGCCGCACTGGACGCCATCGGTTTGCAGATTTCCACCGACGCAGGCACCAGATTTTTGCCGGCCGCGAAGTCGGGCAACTCCGTCGCCGAGTTCAGGGCCAGGACCTCGTTGAAGATGATCCCGTTGCGCGGGCAGAAATCGCCGCCCATGTCGCTGCCTTGATGGGAAATCGCATTGGCCAGATCCGTCACGAACCGGTCATGTTCGGTTTGGGCCGAGCGTCCGTAGCGATGCTGGAAATAGGCGTTGATGGTGCGTTCATTGGCCTGCAGGTCGCTCTGAAAGCGCCGGATAAAGGCATTGTAACGCTCATCGTCATGGCAACCCGTGGCGACCACCATCAGTTCGCTGCGCAACGCCTGCACCTCAAACGCCGACTGATCGGCGATCGATGTGCATTGGCGCGCCGCCAGCACCGGCTGGGCGGACAGCATGGTCAGTGCGGCAACAGCACTTATTAGGCGACGCATCGGCTTCTTCCTTACGGTGATTTCGTCCGCTGGATAGCGCGTGCCGCCGCGCGCCGCCATCGTCAATTTGCATCGGACCGACAGCCATGGGTTCAGCACGACAATTATTCCAAATCCGCTGTATTATCGCAGGGAAAACCGATTAGCCACGCGCGAAACCATGCGACCGAATCGCGGCGTTTTGCCCCTGAGCCAACCATGCCAGAGACCATGCGCCGGCGCGATCTCCACGGCGAACCGGACCCGGCGAACACATCGCCCACCGTGAACGCCATCGTCGGTTCGCATTGAGCCACATCGCCGTGGAGCGGCGATCAGGTTATCGGCGCACCAGCATTTTTACGCTTTTGAGATTGGTCCAAAACGCTTAATCCGTTTCAGATGGCAAAACAGCCTGGCTCAAACGAGCCAACGCGTGGCGCACCGATATCAGGGGAGACAGTCTTGTCCGAGAATTCTGGAGCGCCCAATCTCGCGGGGCGTTGGGTACAACTGTGGCTCGGCGTGTTCTGCATGGCGTTGATCGCCAACCTGCAATACGCCTGGACGCTGTTCGTCGATCCGATGCATGTCGCGCGCGGCTGGAGCCTGGCGGAGATCCAATGGGCGTTCAGCATCTTCATCGCGACCGAAACCTGGCTGACGCCGGCCGCCGGTGCGATCGTCGATCGGCTGGGACCGCGCACCGGCCCCCGCACGACCATCGCCGCGGGTGGCCTGCTGGTTGGTATCGGCTGGTTGGTCAACGCCTATGCCGATTCGCTGCTGCTGCTTTATCTCGGCGCCGGGATATCAGGCACCGGCGCCGGCGCGATTTACGCAACCTGCGTCGGCAATGCAGTGAAGTGGTTTCCGGATCGCCGCGGCCTGGCTGTCGGCCTTACCGCCGCCGGGTTTGGCGCCGGCGCGGCGCTGACAGTGATTCCGATCCGTATGACCATCAATGCCGCCGGTTACCAACAGGCCTTCCTCTGGTTCGGGGTTGGACAGGCCGTGGTGCTGATCGCGATCTCCTGGATCCTCCATGGTCCCGAACGGCCGATCGTGCTCGCCAACCTGGCTAACGCCAAACTGGCGCAAAGTACCCATAGCTTCACCGGCATGCAGATGCTGCGGTCGCCGATTTTCTGGTTGCTGTATTTGATGTTCGTCGCCGTCTCGGCCAGCGGGCTGATGGCCACGGCGCAACTTGGGCCGATCGCCAAGGATTACGGTATTTCCAACACCGCGATTTTCTTCGGTGCCAGCACGCTCAGCGTAGCCCTTGTGGTCGATAATGTGCTGAATGGATTTGCCAGGCCGTTCTTTGGCGCGGTGTCGGATCGCATCGGCCGAGAGAAGACGATGGCGGTGGCGTTCACGCTTGGCGCCGTCAGCTACTGGCTGCTGGCCGTGGCGGGGCAGACGCCGTGGGCTTTCGTGGTGTGCGCCGGATTGATCTTCTTCACCTGGGGCGAAATCTTTTCCCTCTTTCCGTCCACCTGCACGGATACGTTTGGGCCAAAATACGGCACCACCAATGCCAGTCTGCTTTATACCGCGAAAGGCACCGCCGCCTTCCTGGTGCCGCTGGCGAATGTATTGAAAACCGCCACCGGAAGCTGGGAGGCCGTTTTCCTGGTGGCCGCGGCGACCAACGTAGTGGTGGTGCTGCTGGCGCTGTTCGTGCTGCGGCCGCTGCGCCTGAACCAAATGCGCCGAACGCACGAGGCTGCTGCGCCATTCGGCTGACCATCCTGGCTGACGGGCGCGTGGCGATATGCTACGCGGCGATGACATCAGGCGCATACACGTCAGCCAGGTGCGCGTAAGGCTTGTATGCTGAAACTGGGGGGGCGCATGACAGGCGGGGAGCGCTTCGCACTCGGCGGCCTGGTTGCGGGCTGTCTGGTGCTTGGGTTGAAAGGCGCCGCCTGGTGGCTCACCGGCAGCGCCGCATTGTATTCGGACGCGCTGGAAAGCACGGTCAACGTCGCCGCCAGCCTGATCGCCTGGATCGCGCTGCGCTTCGCCGCTCGGCCGGCCGACGCCAATCATCCGTATGGCCACGACAAGGCGGAATTCTTTGCCGCGGTGATCGAGGGGGTGCTGATCACCGTCGCGTCCCTGTTGATCTTCGACGCGGCGTGGAAAAGCTGGCCGCGGGTCCAGCCGCTGGAGGCGCCGTTCCAAGGCATCGCGTTGAACGCGGCGGCGACGGTGATCAATGCCGTCTGGTCGGCGGTGATGATCGCGGCGGGAAAGCGTCTGCGCTCGCCGGCGCTGCTGGCCGACGGACGCCATCTGCGGGCCGACGTGGTCACCTCGATCGGGATCGCCGCGGGCGTCGTCCTGGCGGTGTTCACCGGTCACATGATCCTCGATCCCCTGCTGGCGGCCGCCACCGGGATCTATGTGCTGTGGTCGGGCATCCACATGATTTCCACCTCGGTCAACGGGCTGATGGACAGCGCGCCGGAGCCGGCGGTGGTGGCCCGCATCCGGGCGTTGGTGGCCAACAGCGCGGCCGGCGCGATCGAGGCGCACGATCTTCGCACCCGTCACGCCGGCCGGCTCACGTTCCTGGAATTCCACCTCGTGGTGCCGGGCAGCATGACAGTATCCGTAGCGCACCAAATCTGCGATCGAATCGAGGATGCGTTGAAGGCCGAACTGGGTCACCTGATGATTACCATCCATGTCGAACCCGAGGAAAAGGCCAAACGGGGCGGCGTTCCGGTGCTATGAGCCGGCTCGGATGCCGGTTGGACCACATGCGGGCGGCAAATGAACCGAGGCAACGACCTTGACTCGCGGGGGGGCGATGCGTAGAAATCGCCGCTTCCGCCAAACCTCGCCGGGTTTCAGGACCCGGTTTGGTTTGGCTTCTTAACGTTGTGATCGAAGAACGCATGGCCAATACCGCATCGGCGCGCAAGCGCATCCGCCAATCCGTTACCCGCACCGCGCGGAACACCGCGCGCAAGTCGCGCATGCGCACCTTTGTCAAGAAGGTCGAAACCGCGATCGCCAGCGGTGACAAGGCCGCCGCTGCCGTTGCGCTGCGGGAAGCGCAGCCGGAAATGCAGCGCGCCTCGGGCAAGGGCGTCATTCACGCCAACACCGTGGCACGCAAGCTGTCTCGGCTGTCGGCTCGCATCAAGTCACTGCCGACCGCGTGATCGTGCCGACCGGTCGATCCGAAAGGGTTGACCGGTCGCGTCCAGGCGAGCATGCTTAAATACCGCCAGGGAATTCGTTACTACGAAATATCCTCCATAGTGTCGAACGTGCTGCACCGCCCGATGTCAGTTCAGGGTCAGGCGCCTATTCGCGTGCGCGTGGAAATACGATATTGTAATGTTATTTCGTTTATTTGGAATTAACTGAACGGCGTTATTTTCTGATTGCCTCTATCCTGCACTTTGACACATACTTGTATTCGTCAGCCGGACAGCAGTGATCGCCGAATGAGAACCCTTCCGAAGGGGTGGAAAACTGCGTCCCGGGATGACCATGCGAGATTGGCCGAACCGTGAACAAATTGTCGATTAGAACAAGAGAAATTGGCTGCGGCCAGCGACCGGGGGGGTATTTTGGATGATCGCGGCAGAATCTGAAATCGTGGCAATCCCGCAGCTCTCGGTTCAATGGACCCGGATCAGGGGACGATTGCAGACCGAGGTGGGTGAGGTCGAATATCGCACCTGGTTGCGGCAAATGAGCCTGGGAAGTCTCGACGGCGACGAGGTCACGGTCACTTTGCCGACGCGCTTCCTGCGCGACTGGGTATCAACCCGTTACGGCGACCGCCTGCGTGCCATGTGGCAGGCCGAAAATGCCGCCATTCGGCGCGTCGATATCCGCGTCGCGGCATCCGCCCCGTTGGCCGAGAGCCTATTCGCGCCAAGGGACATAAACCCGGACTTAAACCCGGACATAAACCCGGACATAAACCGGGATTTCGGCAGGGCAACCGTTCGGGAAACGATCCGCCCGGCGAACGCGGCGCCACGCGTCGCTGCGGCAGCGCCGGACGACCGGGTTGAACCGCGTTCCGACCTTGCCGCGCCGCTTGATCCGCGCTTTACGTTCGACGGTTTTGTCGTTGGAAAACCCAACGAATTTGCCTACGCCTGTGCCCGACGCGTCGCCGAACTGCCGTCGAGTCCAGGGTTCAATCCGCTGTTCCTGTATGGCGGCGTCGGGTTGGGCAAAACTCATCTGATGCATGCGATCGCATGGGAACTGACAAACCGGACCAATAACCCGGTATCGGTCGCCTATATGTCGGCCGAAAAATTCATGTATCGTTTTATTGCCGCGATCCGCAGCCAATCCACCATGGAGTTCAAGGAAAACCTCCGTAGCGTCGATGTCCTGATGATCGACGACCTGCAGTTCCTGATCGGCAAGGATAACACCCAAGAAGAATTCTTTCACACTTTCAACTACCTGGTGGAACAGGGAAAGCAGATCGTCGTCTCGGCGGACAAATCGCCATCCGATCTGAACGGGCTGGAGCATCGGCTGCGCACCCGTCTGGGCTGCGGCATGGTGGCCGATCTGCACTCAACGACCTACGAATTGCGCATCTCGATCCTGGAGGCGAAAGCCGCGCGGGCCGGCGTGCCAGTGCCGCCGAAGGTATTGGAGTTCCTCGCACATAAAATTACTTCAAATGTTCGTGAGTTGGAGGGCGCGTTAAACCGTTTGGTAGCACACGCTAATTTGTTTGGCCGTCCAGTTACATTAGAGGCGACGCATGAAGTACTTCACGACATTCTGAAATCTCACGACCGGCGTGTAACAATTGAAGAAATTCAGAAAAAAGTCGCGGAACATTTCAGCATCCGACTGACCGACATGTCGTCGGCAAGGCGTGCGCGTGCCGTGGCTCGCCCGCGGCAGGTCGCGATGTATCTCGCCAAGCAACTGACAAGCCGCAGTCTGCCGGAAATCGGCCGCAAATTCGGTAACCGAGACCACACTACCGTGATGCACGCGGTGTCGCGCGTCACCGAACTAATGGAGCGCGACGGCACCTTCGCCGAAGACGTCGAATTGTTGCGGAG
>JAYUEJ010000188.1:0-2201 GCA_043739265.1 Rhodopila sp.
GAAACCGGCCATGCCGACCGACCACTGCACGATGTCGATGCCGCTCGATCCGGAATTAAGCTCGGCCTTCAGGCGCGCGCGCCAGGGATCGACGGGCAGCAGCGTGAAGTCGATCTTGATGCCGGTGGCCTTCTCGAAGGCGGGGGCCACTTCCTCCACCATCACGTAATGCCAGGGGCCGTTATCGCCGACATAGACCAGCTTGTCTGGTTTGTTCTGCGCCAAAGCGGGCATCGCCAAGGGGGAAATACTCAGGGTGGTGGCCGTTCCCGCCAGCAAATCGCGCCGTTTCATCCTTTGACCGCTCCCGAGGAAAGGCCCGCGACCAGATGGCGTTGGGCGAGAAAGGAGAAAATAATCACCGGCAGGATCACCAGCACGCCCGAGGCGGTCATGCCGCCCCAATCGACGCCGGTATCGCCGCCCGAGAACGCCGCCATCAGCACCGGCAGCGTGCGTGTCGCGTTGTTCGTCAGCACCGCGGAGAACAGGAAATCGTTCCAGGCGAGCTGCAAACACAGGATGCTCGCCGCGACCAGGCCGGGCCGGATCAACGGCAGCACCACGTAGAAGAACGTTTGCCACCGGCTGGCGCCATCGACCCAGGCGCTTTCTTCCAGTTCCTTGGGCAGATCCTCGAAGAAGCCGCGCATGATCCAGACGACCAATGGCAGGCTGAACGTCGAATAGGCCAGGATGACGCTGAACCGTGTCGTGGTCAGGCCGATCTTGCTGAACAGCACGTACATCGGCACCAGAACGGCGATCGGTGGCAGCATGCGCATGGCCAACAGGCCGAAGAACAAAAAACCTCGGCCGAAGAAGGCGAAGCGGGCGAAGGCGTAGGCGGCGGGGACTCCGACGGCCAGCGACAAGGTGACGGCGCCGCTGGAGACCAGCAGACTGTTCAGGAAGGCGGCGGGGAAGTCGGCGCGATCGAAGACCGCGGCGTAATTTTCCAGCGTCGGCCACCATGCAAACAAAGGCGGTTTGGCGAAGACCTGGAGCCGGGTTTTCAGCGACAGGCCGACGATCCACAACAGGGGGAACAGGAAGGCGGCGGTCAGGGCGATCAGGGCCGCGTAGACGCCGCCCGCGAACAGGAATTTGCCCCGGCGCGATCCAACATAATTCAGCGCGGCCATCAGTTGGCGTCCCTGCGCCGGACAGTGGACATGAAGAACAGGCACAGCACCATGGACATCGCCAGCATGGTCCAGGACGCAGCGGCGCCAAGGCTCATATCGAAGCGGACGAACGAAGCCTGGTAGGTAAACTGCGACAGCGTCATCGTCGCATTCGCTGGGCCTCCGCTGGTCAGAACGTAGATGTTATCGAAGGCGCGGAACTCGAAAATCGTCCGCAGCAGCAGGGCGACGAGGATGTAGGGGCGGAGGAGTGGCAACGTGATATGCCAGAACATTTGCAAAACGCTGGCGCCGTCGATGCGGGCGGCTTCCACGGGCTCCAGCGGCAAGGAGCGCAGGCCGGCCAGAAGCAGGATCGAGACGTAAGGCGCGTTTTGCCAGATATTTACAAGGGCGACGGCGAAAAGCGCGGTGTCGGGGCGGCCCAACCAGACAATGTGTTGGCCGATAAACCAGTTGATGACGCCGTGGTCGGGGTCCAGCAGGAGTTTCCAGCAGAACGCCGCCACCACCGGGGTGATCATCATGGGCACGACCAAAAATGTCCGGAAAATCGCGATGTATGGAAGGTCGATGTTCAGCAGCAGGGCAATACCAAGGCCCAAAGCAAGTTCCGAGGCGACGGTGATGACGGTGTAGGTGAGGGTGAGGCGGATGCTGCCGATGAAGCCGGGATCGGTGAACAAGTCCTCGTAATTCGCGAGGCCGACATATTTGCCGTCGAAGAGACCGAGTTGAGGTTCCCAACCCTGGAAGCTCAGATAGCCGGAGAAGACCAGCGGCAGGCCGAAGACGCAGGCCATCAGAACGGTCGTCGGCAAGACGGCGATGCGGATGAACTGGCGGTCGAGCCAACGGCCCCGCAAGACGGCGCGCGGGCGCCGGATAGTCCCGGCCGATCCCGCTGTGGTTGTCGTTCCTCCCATACCCCGTCCGTTCCCGTCGTGGCTTGTTTATATCCGGACCATAGCCCGCCCATGGCTCGCCGTCACGCGCCATGGGCGGGCGGTTCCGTACCGGACCGTAACAGGGTAAAAGCGCGCCTGGCGCCAA
>JAYUEJ010000189.1:0-2201 GCA_043739265.1 Rhodopila sp.
CGGCGCGTGTGCCGGCACCGGACCCCTTGCAGGGCGATGGCGGCGTCTCGCCATTCTATACCTGGGCCGGGGAAATCCCTGAAACACCCGGGCAAATGCTGCGCACTGAACCACTCGATCCCACCCTCGGTCTTGCGATGGCAGCCGAACAGATCCGCATCCTTTATAGTTCGACCGATGGGATCGATGGCAAGACGCCGGTCGTCGTCTCCGGCGCGTTCTTCGTGCCGAAAGGGACGCCGCCCGCCGGTGGCTGGCCGCTGCTGGCCTGGGCGCACGGGACCACGGGGATCGCGGATGTCTGCGCCCCGTCATGGATGCCGCGGTCGGAGCGCGATGCCAACTACCTGAATACCTGGCTACAGCAGGGTTACGCAATCGTAGCGACCGACTACCAGGGGCTTGGGACACCGGGACCCCACCCGTATCTCGCGGTGCGTCCGGCGGCATACAGCGTGCTGGACAGCGTGCGTGCCGTGCTGAAGGGTTTCCCCACTGTCGCGAATCGGATCGTGATCATCGGACAGTCACAGGGCGGCAGTGCGGCATTCGCCAGCGCCGGCATCGCGCCGGCTTACGCTCCCGACCTGAATTTTCGCGGCAGCGTCGGCACCGGCGTGCCCTTCATCACGCCGGCCATCCTGCGGCCACCGGCGAACCAGACACCGCCGGACAAAGCCGATCGAACAGTCGCGTACAGCCTTTATATCGCGATCATGACGCAGCAGAACGCTGGTCCCATCCCGGTGGACCCGTTGGTCTCCGCGCGCGCGATGCCATTGTTGGACGAAGCACGCACCACCTGCGTGGGGACGCTGTTTCGCGACGTGGTGAAGGCCGGGCTCAACCGGGGTAATGCGCTGAGCCCGGAGTATCGTCCGGCCCTGGCCGCTATTTTACCGAACCTGGAGTATGGAACGGTGTATTTGCCAACGCCGACTTTCGTTGGCACGGGCGAGCAGGATCGCGACGTCCCGCCAGCCGGCCAGCTCGCACTCGTACGGAACGCCTGCGCCGCTGGATCGGTGGTAGAGGCGCATCTCTACGCAGGGCTCAATCACAGTGGCACGGTCAACGGGTCGTTGAAGGATTCCGTGCCATTCGTGCGGAAGGTGATGGCGGGCGAACCGGTCAGGCCGGTTTGTCAGCCGGTGGCGGAGTAGTGAAGACCAAAGCGCGGTGAAGCAGGCTGTATGCACTGTCAGGATGATCGCCCAATCGCTACGCTTCTTGTAATGACAGTCATCAGTGCGCTACAGCGCCACCGTCAGCGCGTTATACTCGTACAGCCAGTCGTACCGCTGCTTGACCTTCTCGGGCAGGAACTCCCGCTCCACATACGCCGCCGCACCGTCCGGGCTCCCCAGCGCGGGATTATGGAACCGCTTCGTGTTGTCGGACGATCCGCGCACGATCGCCGCCGTGCGTTGCAACCGAGCATTTTCGTACCGGCGAAGCGCAGCGGGAACGTCGAACAGGTCGAGGCAACGGGCGATCACCGCCGCGTCCTCCAGCGCCATGTTGGCACCGTGCGCCAGAAACGGCAGGGTCGGATGCGCCGCATCGCCCATCAGGCAGACCCGGCCCTGCACGTAATGGTCCAGGGGTTCGCGGCCCAGCAGCGCCCATTTGTAGGGCGTATCGATATTGCGGATGATGGTCTTCACGTCGTCATGCCAGTCGGCCAGATCACGCAGGCATTCCTCACGGCTGCCCGGCTCGTTCCAGGATTCCCCCCGCCAGTCGTCACGCTCCACCACACCCACGAAATTCAGCAGTTCGCCGCGCCGCAACGGATAGGTGACGACGTGCCCGCCGACGCCCACCCAGTTGGCCCCGACCAGCCGGCGCTGATGCGGCGGCAGGCGGTCCATCGGCACCAGCCCGCGCCATGCCATGATGCCAGTGAACTGGGCCGAACCCCCTTGTCCCGATCCCTGGCCAAACATCTGCTGGCGGATGCGTGAGTGAACCCCGTCGGCGCCGATCAGCACATCGCCGGTGACGTGCGCGCCATTGGCCAGATGCAGGGTGACGCGGTCTTCGGCCTGCTCGAAGCCGACGCAGCCGTTGCCGGCCTGGATCGCGTCGGGGCTGGCGGCGCGCACCGCATCCAGCAGCACCGTGTGAAAATCGCCGCGATGCACCATCCAATACGGCGCGCCGAAGCGTTCGACCGAGGTTTCCCCAAGGTCGAACGT
>JAYUEJ010000190.1:0-6635 GCA_043739265.1 Rhodopila sp.
TGGTCACCTTCGACGTGTCCGAAGACCATGTCGGCGGGTCCGCCATCGACACCTACGGCGCGCCGATCACCGACGCGACCATGCAGAAGGCCAAGGACGCCGACGCCATCCTGTTCGGATCGGTCGGCGGGCCGAAATGGGACAAACTCGGCTTTCAGCTCCGCCCGGAGATCGCCATCCTGCGGCTGCGCAAGGAACTCGATCTGTTCGCCAACCTGCGCCCCGCCATCGTGCTGGACCCGCTGGTCGATGCCTCCACCTTGAAGCCGGATGTGGTCCGCGGGCTGGATCTGATGATCGTGCGGGAAAGCACCGGCGGCATCTATTTCGGCGAACCGCGTGGCGTCGAAGTTATGCCGGACGGTCAGAAGCGTGGGTTCGACACCGAAACCTACACCACGAACGAGATCGAGCGGGTCGCCCGCGTCGCCTTCGAACTGGCGCGCAAGCGGCAGAACCGGGTGTGCAGCGTGGAGAAGGCCAACGTCATGCAATCCGGCCTGTTCTGGCGCCAGACCGTCACGGCGCTGCAGGCGCGGGAGTTCCCCGACGTCGAGCTGACACATATGTATGCCGACAACTGCGCCATGCAGCTTGTCCGTAACCCGCGCCAGTTCGACGTGATCGTCACGTCCAACCTGTTCGGCGACCTGCTGTCGGATTTGGCCTCTATGTTGACCGGCAGCCTGGGCATGCTGCCCTCGGCCACCCTGGGTGCGGTGCAGGCCTCCGGCAAGCGGTACGCGCTGTATGAGCCGATCCACGGCAGCGCCCCCGACATTGCCGGCAAGGGCGTCGCCAACCCGCTGGGCCAGATTCTGAGCTTTGCGATGCTGCTGCGGTACTCCTTCGGCAGGGAGGAGGACGCGACGCTGATCGAAAAGGCCGTCGTCAACGCGCTGAAGAACGGTTTGCGCACCGCCGATATCATGGCGGCGGGCTCCGCCAGGGTTGGCACCGGCGTGATGGGCGAGTCGATCTTGCGGGAGTTGGATAAACTGGCGGCTTAGCGTCCGATTCAAAAATTGCCAGACCAGATCAGCCAGCGTGGTTTGTGAGCATCCGAAGTGGAGGTGGGGGCGATGGGGGTAACCACCGGAAGCGGCAAAACCGGGTTGGATGGCCGGTATGGCAGTATTTACGAAAGGTCGCGGCTTTGGGGTTGTAACCGTCCGGAGGTTCGGCTACATCCCCGCGCCTGACTGCACCCGTAGCTCAATTGGATAGAGCACCAGACTACGAATCTGGGGGTTGGAAGTTCGAGTCTTTCCGGGTGCGCCAGTTATCTTCCTGATATATTCAACATCTTGCGGCGCGCTGTCCGAGCGGATGCGGCTGGACCCACATGTGCCGATACGGATATGTCCGATGGGTGCGCTCGGCAGCGCTATACAGCCTGGCCAGTGGATGCCGCCCTCCAAATGAGAACACCAGCATTTGGTGCTTGCATGAGGTCGCCTTGCAGGCCCTAGCTAATGCGCCGGCACAGCCGGATGCCGGCCGCACCGATCGGATCGCGGCCGGCAGCACGACAGCAGGGATGAACGACCATGGGCAAAGGTGACAAGCAGCACGGCAACCGCGAGGCCAAGAAGCCGAAGGCCGATAAGAAGGTGGCACCGGCGGCCTCGACGTTCCTTAAAACACAGCCTGACGCGCGCAAGCCGGGCGGCAAGCCGGCGTCGAAATAGCCGATCCTTCACTCGATTCGTCGCCGTCTGGTCCGCGGGGGCCATGGCGGCGGCGCGTTGCCATTCGGAATGAGCCGGTACGGCCATTCGCCTTCTGTCATCCGTCCTGTTGACATGCGCGGAACGACGGATCGACGCGGCATGTCCAGATCCGCCGGCACAGGTGGGTATCATTGCAACCCGGCGATGATGATGCGCTGATTCAGTTCCGCCGGCAGGTCATTTGGGATCATTGCCGGGCGCCGGCGTCTTCGACCGGATTGCTGATTTTGGGCACTTTCAGAACGGCGTTGGTGGTCATTGGGCACGTTGGCGCGATGATCGTGTTTCCATGTTGGCGCGATGATCGTGTTTCCACGATGGGTTGAAATAACGGCGGTTCCTGATTTGGAGGGGTCGCAAGCAAGCAAGCAAGCAAGCAAGCAAGCAAGCAAGCCAGTTTTTTAACACGGAGAAAAAAGGGAGGTTACACGAAGGTTCACGGAGAAGAAGAAGCTTTGGGCGCTTCGCGCTTGTGCCCTGGCCGACTGCGCGCAAATCGCGATGAATTCCGTGCTTTGCGAATTTCGTTGCAATATGCCTGCTTTCTCGGTTTCAAATACCGTTGCGGTTTTTGCGATGAATTGGCCCGATGGGGGGGGCAGGGAGGGGGCAGGCGGCGGATCAAGCAAAATACCTGCCGCGGCCGGACCGTCCGCTTATTCGCGAAATCCGCATTGTTCCAATGCCGCGAGCATGTGCGCGGGCGGATCGGCGGTGGCATCGACCGGGGGGCTGAGCGGCAGGTAGATCTTGCGCGCCAGCAGATGCAGTTTGCCGCGTTCGGAGCCGTATTGCTCGTCGCCGACGATCGGTGTGCCAAGCGTCGCGCAATGCACCCGAATCTGATGAGTACGTCCTGTCCCGGGCCGCAATTCCAGCCAGGTCAGACCGGCGCCTCGGCCCAGCACACGCCAATCCGTCACCGCATGCTGTCCGGCCTTGGCATCCACCACCATCCGCCAGCCGGTCTTGTCGCTGACCCGCCGCAAGGGGGCCGCGACCGATCCGCGATCGCCCTCGACCATCCCGGCCACCACCGCCCAATACGTCTTGCGCACCGCACCCGATGCGAACAATGCCTGCGCCGCCAGCAGCGCTGCCCGCCGTAACGCGACGACCAGACACCCCGAGGTATCCGCATCCAGCCGGTGCGCCAGCCAGGGGCCATCCTTACGCCGCGACAGTAACGGAAACCAGTCTTCCACGCTCCGCCCACCCGACGGCCCGGCATGCACCGCCAAACCCGCCGGCTTGTCCAGCACGACGAAGCGTTGGTCCTGGAACAGAATGATGGGACCCATCCGCCTCCTTACCGTTACCGCCATTTGCCCGCCAGCCGGCCCCGGGCGTACTGTCCCCGCAACGGAGGACCCCGGCATGAAAATCGCCCGCATCGAGACTTTCCTGTTCGACCCCGGAACCGCCAAGAACCTGCTGTTCTGCCGCGTCGAAACCGCAAGCGGCCTCTACGGCTGGGGGGAGGCCTACGTCACCCCCGGCAAGGAACAAGTCACCGAACACCTGCTGCGCGAGCTGGCCAAATACATGATCGGCCGCGACGCCTTCGCCATCCGCCACACCGGCCAGGTGGTGTTCGAGGATTTCGCCATGCGCCGCACGTCGCTCGACCTGATGTCGGCATGGAGTGCCATCGAGATCGCCATGTGGGACATCGTCGCGAAAAATGCCGCGCAACCGCTTTACAACATCCTCGGCGGTGCGTCCCGCGAGCGGGTGAAAGTCTATGCCAACGGCTGGTCCAGCGGCACCGAAAGCATCGAGCAGAATGTCGAACGGGCGCTGCTGGTAAAGGACCTGGGCTACACCGCGCTGAAATGGGACCCGTTCCCCGGCCCCTGGCGCACCTTCATCCATCGGGAAGACGAGGACCACGCCGTCACCTTCGTCCGCGAGATGCGCGAGGCGCTGGGTCCCGACTTCACCTTGCTGGTGGAAGTGCATCGCCGCCTGGCACCCATGCATGCCATCCGAATCGGCCGGCGCATCGCCGAATACGACATCGGCTGGTACGAGGAACCATGCCTGTGCGACAACATCGAACTGGTCGCCGAGGTCCGCCGAGCCCTGCCGATGCCGATCGTGACGGGGGAAGCGATCTACTCGAAAGAAGGTTTCGCCCAGGCGCTGGCCGCGCGCGCCGCGGACATCATCAATCCCGACATCTGCAACTGCGGCGGCATCTCCGCCATGCTGGACATCGCCGCGATGGCGCAGCCGCATGCGGTGGCGATCGCGCCGCACAACTACAACTCCACACTGGTTGGCCTGGCCGCGACCGTGCAGCTTTCCGCCATGATCCCGAATTTCTGGATCGCCGAGTGTTTCATCAACCTGAAACCGGCTTGCGATGAGATCGCGGTCACGCCGCTGACCGTCCACGAAGGCTTCGTCGATCTGCCGACGACGCCGGGCATCGGCATCGACCTGGACGTCGCCCGCCTGCGCGCCAGTCCCTATCGCGACATGGGCACCCGGATGGGCAAGGGACTCCGGTCGCATACCGAGGAGTTTCCCCGCAAGCACTACGCGGTGGCGGCGACGCGGACGGGGTATTGAGGTCGGATGGGCCGGTGGTGGCGGGTTTGGTCACGACCGTCATGACGGTGTCGCACGGGCATACGCCGGTGATAATGGCGTCGCACTTGCCTGCGCCCGTCATGCCAGTGTCGCTCGGGCATACGCCCGTTTGGCCATGAACGACTACGCCGCCCTGCTGCGCGCGCCGCGTTTCCGCGCCTTCTGGCTCGCTCTGTCGTGCAACAACCTGGGAAGCTGGTGCGTTATCGCGACGTTGCCCATCCTGGTGGCCCAGCGCTATGGCGCGGGCATGGTGCTGGTGCTCAGCCTCGGGCTGCGGATTGTCCCCAAAGTGGTGCTGGCGCCACTTGCCGGCGGCCTGCTGCGCCGGTTTGGCGCCGCCCGCCTCGCCAGTACCGCCATGGTCGCGATGGCCGTGCTGACCGCGCTGCTGCCGTGGTGCGAGAACCTGATTCTGCTGCAGGTCGTTATCGGCACCATCGGCACGCTGGACCTGTTCATCGTGCCCGGGCTGCTGTCGCTGCGCGGTCCCGTCACGCCACAAGGCCGGGAAATGGCCGGCAACACACTGTGCTCCGTGGCGGACCGAGCGGCGAAAGTGATCGGCCCGGCGTTGGGCGGGCTGGCGGTCACGGTGGGGCTCGCACCCGCGTTCGCCGGCTTCGCCCTGCTGATCGCACTGTCCGCCATTCCGGTTTCCCGCCTGTCGGTCCCACTGGAACCGCTGGCACCGCGCACCCACGCCGGGAGCCTGGCCAGTTTCGTGCATATGATCCGCTCCGACCGCCAGATCGCAGGGCTGCTCATCGCCGCCGTCGCCTACATGGTCATGCTGGGTGGCCTGAGGCCTTTCCTGTTCTGGGCCAACCGGGACTGGTTCGGCGCGTCCGACACCGCCTGGACCGGGCTGCTGGTCGCCCAGGGTGCCGGAGCGCTGATCGGCGCCCTGGCCTCCGCCCTGTTCGTGTCCCGCCTGCTGCGCGGCATGTCCGCCTATACGCTGACCATGGTGACCGGCATCATGGAGGGCGCGATCCACCTGCTGCTGTTGTTCGCGACGACCAGCAGCCAGGCGATCGTCATCCTGGCGCTGGCCGGGATCCCCGAGATCATCTCGACCGCCGCGTGGTTCACCGCCATGCAGGCGCGTTTGGCGCCCGGCCAGCAGGCCCTGTTCTTCACCTTCGCCGCCCCGCTATGGGACCTGTTCTTCGCGCTGGGGATCGCGTCGGCGGGCCTGCATGCCGAAGGGGTGCTGTCGCTGTCGGGTTACTGGGCCCTGGTATCCCTGTGCGCGACCCTGCCGCTGATCCCGCTGCTGCCGCGCCGACGACGCATTGGCTGACAGGCGGTAGCCGTATGGATCAGTTGGCGTGGATCAGCATATAGGTGCTGCCCGCCACACCGCCGGCAGCCGCCGTGGTGCCGTATGTCACGCTCAATGTGCCGTTCTTCAGATCGGCGCTGGACAGGCCGGCCAAGGTCAGCAAAGCGGTTGGCAACCCGGGGGCTGTCGCGTGCAGGGTTAGGCCGGTGTAGCCCGTTGCTCCCTGTCCATTCACCCATCCCAGCGTGAAATCGCTCGGCGACACCCCCCACATTGTTGCTGAGTCGCCAGAGTGGAAGTTAACGACCGTGCTCCAGATATTGGATGAGGCCAGGCGGTCGTCCACGAAAAATGTGTCGTTGCCGGTTCCGCCGACCAGGAAGTTCGACCCGGTGCCGCCATCCAGGACATTGTTGCCGTTGACGCGACTGACGTCGATCGCGTCGTCGCCCGATCCCGAGTGGATAAAGGCGTTTGGCGCCGTCGCGGTGATGTTCAGGCTGTCGGTGGTCGCCGTGATGTATTGCCACTCGATCCCCGCCACCGGCCCGGAATAGGGCGTTTCGGCGGCGCCACCCGGCCCACCCGTGGTCGTGTCGGTGATCGCGAAGCGGGACGCCGCGGCGATTACCGATGTCTTGCTGTCGGTGCTGCTGACTGACGCGGTATTGGTATCGGTGATGGCGAAGGTCGTCGTGACGGTTTGACCCGGCGCCGTCTGTTGGGCGGTTGGGTTGAACACCAGCCCCTGCAGCGCGGTGGTGACGGACGCCACCGAACCGGTGTCCGTATAGACGCCGGTCGTGGCGTTGTAGTGGCCGCCGCCAAGGTTGCTCAGCGTGCCGTTCGCGGCGGTGGACAAGGTCACCGTCAGGGTCTCGGTTTGACCCGGAATGAGATCCGAAATCACCACGTTGGCGAATGGTGCGATCGTCGTCCGATCGGTCACGGCCTGCTTCGCGACGGTGCCCGAGATCGACATCAGAGGGAGGGTATTTGGTAGGATCGGCAACGGG
>JAYUEJ010000191.1:0-6625 GCA_043739265.1 Rhodopila sp.
GCCCCAGGGCAGCACATATCCCATGAACGCGGTTGCCATCATCAGCAGCAGGATGACCACACCCAGGATCCACAGCAGCTCCCGCGGGGTTTTGTAGGACCCGTAATAGATGCCGCGGAAAATGTGGATGTAGGTGACGATGAAGAACATCGACGCGCCGTTCTGGTGCGCGTAGCGGATCAACCACCCATAGTTCACATCGCGCATGATGTGCTGGACGGAGTTGAACGCCAGGTCGGTGTTTGGCTGATAGTTCATCGCCAGAAAGATGCCGGTGACGATCATGATCATCAGCGTCACCATCGCCAGCGCGCCGAAATTCCACAAATAGTTAAAATTCTTCGGCGTCGGAAACACCCCGTATTCTTTCTGCATCATCGTGAAGATGGGCAGGCGGGTGTCTATCCAGTTGATCACCGGATTGGCGAATTCGCTTTTGGTAAGGCCGGCCATAGGTTTTTCCCTGTTGCGGGTCGAAAGGCTGAGACGCTCAGCCGACCTTGATCTTGGTATCGGACTCGAATGCGTAAGGGGGTAGCCCTAAATTCGCCGGCGCCGGCCCGTGGCGCACGCGCCCAGAGGTATCGTACTGGCTGCCGTGGCACGGGCAGAACCAGCCGCCATACTCGCCACGCGGATCGGCCGGCTTGTTGCCCAGCGGTACGCAGCCAAGATGGGTGCAAATGCCGATCAGCACGATCCACTGGTCGTGGCCGGCCTTGATCCGCGCCGCATCGGTTTGCGGTTCGATCAGGTCGCTGAGTTTGACGCTCTGCGCTTCCTTGATCTCGGTCGCGGTGCGGTGGCGCACGAAAATCGGTTTACCCTGCCAGACGATGGTGATGCCCTGGCCTTCGATGACCGGAGTCAGGTCCACATCGACCGACGACAGCGCCAGAACGTCCTTGGACGGGTTCATCGAATCGATCAGCGGCCAGGCGATGGCACCGGCCCCGATCACCGCGCCGGCGGTGGCGAGCAGTTGCAGAAAATCGCGCTTGGTCACGTCGCCGGAGGCGGCGTGATGGGTGGCGGCAGCGGCGGACGAGTCAGCCATTCTTTCCCTCGAGTTACCGTTTCAGTCAGGGCGCGGGCGCGTCTGACCGCGGGCCAACCCGTCGGCGAGCCCGAAACACCATCTTGTCACCTGCCGGGTTGCCCCGGAACCGGCGTCTGGCGCAGTCTTAAGGACCGGGCCTCGCCTCCTGCAACAAGCTGGCAGCGGGAGTTATCCCGACTGTCGTGCAGGAACAAGCCCCCGATGACTGAAAATCGACCGAACGCACCCCCGGGCCTGGCCCATGAAGCCCTGAAGCCCGCCGCGAAAGCCTGGTTCGAGCACCTGCGAGACCGCATCTGTGCCGCATTCGAGGCGATCGAGGATTCGCATGCAGGCCCGTTGGGCGACCGCCCGGCCGGCCGGTTTGAGCGCACGACCTGGACCCGGCCCACCGAGGACCACCAGGCAGGCGGCGGCGGGGTCATCAGCCTGATGCGCGGCCGCGTGTTCGAGAAGGTCGGCGTCAACGTATCCACTGTCTGGGGCGAGTTCAGTCCAGACTTCCGTGCCCAGATCCCCGGCGCGGCCGAGGACCCCAGATTCTGGGCCAGCGGAATCAGCGTCGTCGCGCATATGCAAAGCCCCCTGGTGCCGGCGGTGCATTTCAACACCCGCATGTTGGTGACCACGAAAGGCTGGTTCGGCGGCGGCGGTGACCTGACCCCGATGCGGCTCGACACCGAACCGGCGATCGCGGACGCGGCCGATTTCCACGCCGCGTTCCAAACAGCCTGCGACCGCCACGACCCGGCTTACTACGAGACGTTCAAAGCCTGGTGCGACCGCTATTTTTATCTGCCCCATCGGCAAGAGCCGCGGGGCGCCGGTGGCATCTTCTTCGACCATCACGATACCGGCGATGCGCCGGCCGACTTCGCCTTCGTCCGCGATATCGGGGAAGCCTTCCTGTCTGCCTACCCCCCCATTGTCCGTCGTCGCATGAGCCAAACCTGGACCATGGCGGAGCGTGAGCACCAACTGGTCCGCCGTGGCCGCTACGTGGAATTCAACCTGATCCACGACCGCGGGACCCTGTTCGGCCTGAAAACCGGCGGCAATGTGGAGGCGATCCTCATGAGCCTGCCCCCCGAGGTGCGCTGGTAAGTCACGACCCGAGGCCATATCTGGACCTCATGACCACCAATCGCCGTTCCGGCCGATCCTACCGATGATCCGGCGTCCCACGGCCTCCGTCCGCTTCATCCTGATAACCCTCGTGATCGACGCGCTCGGGTTCGGCCTGGTCGTGCCGATCGTGCCGTCCCTCGTGCTGAACCTGTCAGGATTGACGGTCTCGGACGCCTCCATGTGGGTGGGCGCCCTGCTCGCCGCTTTCGCTGTGATGCAATTCGTCTGCGCCCCGGTGCTGGGCGGCCTCAGCGACCGGTTCGGCCGCCGCCCCGTGCTGCTGCTGTCCCTCAGCGGCATCTGCGCCAACTATTTGTTGTTGGCCTGGGCGCCGTCCCTGACGTGGCTTGTCGTGGGACGCCTGATCGCCGGGGCGACGGCCGCGAATGCGGCAACCGCCACCGCCTACATCGCCGACGTGACCCCGCCGAAACACCGAGCGAGCCAATTCGGCCTGATTGGCGCGATGTTCGGGATCGGGTTCGTGGTCGGACCCGCGGTGGGCGGCGTGCTGGGCGCCTACGGCCTGCGCCTGCCGTTCATCGCCGCCGCGATCCTGGCCGGCTGTAATGTGCTGTATGGACTGTTCGTCCTACCCGAAAGCCTGCCGCAAAACCGCCGCCGGCCGTTCGACTGGCGCCGGGCCAATCCGCTGGGCTCGCTACGTGTGGTGATGGCGAACCGCGACCTTGGCAGATTGGCGATCGCCTGGGGCTGCAACTGGTTCGCCCTGGGCGCGCTGCAAACCACCTTCGTGCTGGCCAACCAGACCCGGTTCGGTTGGGACACACGGCAGAACGGCATGGCGTTGGCACTCGCCGGGTTGGGGTCGGCGGTGGTGCAGGGTCTGTTGGTCCGCCGCGTCGTTCCCGCGTTGGGGGAACGCCGGGCGGCAATCATCGGCGCGGCGATCACGGCGGTGGCCTACCTTTGCATGGCGTTCGCGCCGTTCGGCTGGGTCGTGCTGGTCGGCATCGTGTTGCAGGCGGTTGGGGCGATCACCAACCCCGCGGTGCAAGGCATGGTCTCGGCCACCGCCGCCGCCGACCGGCAGGGCGAAACGCAGGGGTCGCTGTCTTCGGTTCAGGGACTGACCGCGATCGTCTCCCCACTCGTCGCAAGCTGGGTGTTCGCCTCCTTCACCGGCCCAGCCGCGCCGATTCTGCTGCCCGGCGCGCCGTTCGTCGTGTCCGCGCTGGCGTTCGGGCTGTCGGTCTGGGCCGTCTGGGGAGTCCGTTCGGCCCGGTCATTGGTCAACGCCGACGCTTTGGCTATTGTGGCGCCAGGACCCGCGAACGGAGGAAACCCATGAAATCCCGATCCCCCCGGCAGAAAGCGCCACCGTTGAGCTGCGACTGCCATTTCCATATCTTCGGCCCGTTCGACCGCTATCCACTCAGCGAGGGCCGCACCTACACCCCGCCGGCCGCCCTGGTGCCGGCCTATCTGGAATTGGCCGAGACCATCGGGCTACAGCGCATGGTCGTAGTGCAAGCCAGCATCTACGGCACCGACAACGCCGTGACCCTGGACGCGGTCGCCCAGTTCGGATTGCACCGCGCCCGCGGCGTGGCGGTGATCGACGATAGCTTTGATGACTCGGCCCTGCGCCGCCTGCATGACCAGGGCATCCGCGGCGTGCGGTTCAACATGGTGTCCGGCAACGGCACGCCCCAGGACCAATTGGTGTCCCTGGCGCGCCGCGTCGCGCCACTGGGCTGGCACATCCAGATCTACGCCGATGGCGCGAAAATGCTGGAAATCGGGCCGCTACTGGCGAGCCTGCCGGTGGAGGTCGTGATCGATCACTGCGGCGGCGTGGAGGCCGGTTTGGGCGTCCAACATCCCCAGTTCCAGGCGCTGCTGCGGTTGCTGGACAGCGGACGGGCGTGGATGAAGGTTTGCAGCTACCGAGCCTCCTCGACCGGCGCGCCGTTCGCGGATGTGGAGGCGAACGTAAAAGCCCTGGTCGCCGCCGCGCCAGACCGGTGCGTGTGGGGGACGGACTGGCCGCATTCCCAAATGGACCCGGCACCCGAGGCGGGTGTCTTGCTGGACCAGCTCTTCGACTGGATTCCCGATGCCGCCGTGCGGCAGCAGGTCCTGGTGGACAATCCAGGCCGGCTATACGGGTTTTAGCGAACGCGGGCTTTCGGTTGGAAGCCGAACCGGAAGCCGCCCCCCGATCATGAGCTTTCAACACCTTGACGGCCTGTCCCGCGGTCGCATGCTTACCTCCGAACTTGCGAAAATCCCCGAGGCCGCCTATCGCGCCTGAACGATGAAGAGGGCGAGCACATGATCAGGGTTCTAAAGCAAGGTGCGACAGAGGCCGAAAAGTCCGAAGCCGACCGTCGCGTCCGCCATACCGTCGAAGCCATCCTGGAGGACATCGGTGCACGAGGCGACGCCGCCGTCCGCGAATTGTCGATAAAATTCGACAAATGGGAACCAGCCTCCTTCCGCCTGCGCCCCGACGAAATCGAATCGCTGATGAACAGTCTGCCGGCTCAGGTGATCGAGGACATCACGTTCGCCCAAACCCAAATTCGCCGCTTCGCCCAGGCCCAGAAGGACGCCCTGCGCGATATAGAGGTCGAAACCCTCCCCGGCATCCGCCTCGGTCACAAGAACATTCCGGTCAACAGCGTCGGCTGCTACGTGCCGGGCGGCCGATACCCGATGGTCGCATCCGCCCACATGTCGGTGCTGACCGCTAAAGTTGCCGGCGTGAAACGAGTCGCCGCCTGCACCCCGCCGCTGAACGGGGTTCCCCCCGCCGCCACGGTCGCCGCGATGTCGCTTGCCGGCGCCGACGAGATCTACCTGCTGGGCGGCATTCAGGCGGTCGCGGCGATGGGCATCGGAACAGAAACGATCATGCCGGTGGACATGCTGGTCGGCCCCGGCAACGCCTTCGTCGCCGAAGCGAAACGGCAACTGTTCGGCCGCGTTGGGATCGACCTGCTCGCCGGCCCGACCGAAACCCTGATCATTGCCGATGAAACCGCCGACGTCGAAATGTGCGCAACGGATTTGCTGGGTCAGGCTGAACACGGCCCGACCTCGCCATCGATCTTGCTGACCACATCGAAGAAAATCGCCGACGGCATTCAGGCGGAGATCGACCGCCAACTCGCCGTTTTGCCCACCGCTGACATCGCCTCCGTCGCCTGGCGCGACCATGGCCAGGTGATCCTGTGCGATACGGACGAAGAACTTGTGTCGGAAGCCGACCGGATCGCGAGCGAGCATGTGCAGGTTTTGACACGCGATCCGCGCTGGTTCCTGGACCGGATGACCAATTACGGCGCGTTGTTCCTGGGTAAGGAGACCAACGTGGCTTATGGCGACAAGGTGATTGGAACCAACCACACGCTGCCGACCAAGAAGGCCGCTCGTTACACCGGCGGTCTGTGGGTTGGCAAGTTCCTCAAGACCGTGACCTACCAACAGGTTTCACCTGAGGCAACGGCGATGATCGGCGAATACTGTTCGCGCCTGTGTGCGATCGAGAACTTCGCCGGGCATAAGGAGCAAGCCGATCTGCGAGTGCGGCGGTATGGTGGAAAGAATACTTAAACCGAGGCGCTTTTAAGCGTCTCCTCGTTCCGAAGTCGTCATGGATCGGCTTGTTGTCCGGGCCACCTGGCGCGGCACACCGTCCTGGAATGTTACCCTTGCCGCACTCGGAAAATCCTAGGCCCACAATGGAAGGATGCCCAAACATGACCGACACGACGAACCCATCCCCCCAGGTCCGGTATGAATCACCGGCACCACACGTCGCGCGCATCGTCATGGCGCGGCCCGAAGCGCACAACGCGCAGGGGCTGCAAATGACCTACGAACTCAATGCGGCGTTCGACAAGGCGGCGCATGACGATGCGATCAAGGTCATCATCCTGGCAGGCGACGGGCGCAACTTCTCCGCCGGGCACGACCTGGGCGGCGACGGCAGCAAAACCTGGCGCGATTTCGAAACCGTCGGCACATGGGCCGGCTTCGAAGCCAAGGGCGCCGAAGCACGCTACGGGCGCGAAATGGAAATCTACCTTGAGATGTGTGAGCGCTGGCGCAACCTGTCCAAGCCCACCATTGCCCAGGTGCAAGGCAAATGCATCGCCGGCGGGCTGATGCTCGCCTGGGTCTGCGACCTGATCATCGCCAGCGACGATGCAACGTTCAAAGACCCGGTCATCGACTTCGGCATCTGCGGCGTCGAGTTCTTCAATCACCCGTGGGAACTCGGCATCCGCAAGGCGAAGGAGTTCCTGTTCACGGCTGATGAGATCAGCGCACAGGAAGCCGCCGCGCATGGCATGGTGAACCGGGTCGTTCCGCGCGACGAACTTGCCGCCGTGACGCTGGCGCTGGCCGAAAAGATCGCAACGAAACCAGCGTTCGCGCTGAAAGCCAGCAAGCAGGCGGTGAACC
>JAYUEJ010000192.1:0-2192 GCA_043739265.1 Rhodopila sp.
GCCGCCTTCACTCGCTCCCGCGTCGGCCCCATGATCGGCGCCAGAGGCAACCGGCACCGTTCGGACGTCTTGCCCATCAACGAGGCCGCGAACTTCACCGGCCCCGGACTGGTCTCGCTGAACAGCGCGTCATGCAACGGCACCAGCCGGTTTTGGATGGCCATCGCGTCCGCCAGCCGCCCTTCCGCCCATGCGACCTGCATCTCGCTGCACAGCCGTGGCGCCACGTTCGCCGTCACGCTGATGCAGCCATGCCCGCCCGCGGCATTGAACGACAACGCGGTATGGTCTTCGCCCGACAACTGGCAGAATTCCGCCCCGATGGCGCGACGCGTATGCAGCGGCCGCACCAGATTGGCCGTCGCGTCCTTCACCCCGATGATGTTGGGGTGTTTCGCCAGCCGAGCCATGGTCTCGACGCTCATGTCCACCACGGATCGCGGCGGGATATTGTAGATGATGATCGGGATATCCACCGCGTCGGCGATGGCGGTGTAATGCAGGAACATCCCCTCCTGCGTCGGCTTGTTGTAGTAGGGCGTCACGATCAGCGCCGCATCCGCGCCCGCTTCCTTGGCATGCCGCGCCAGGGCGATCGCCTCTTCCGTGCTGTTGGAACCCGCGCCGGCGATCACCGGCACCCGGCCTTTGGACACCTCGATGGCGATCTCCACCACCCGGCGGTGTTCGGCGTGCGACAAGGTAGGGCTTTCGCCGGTGGTACCGACGGGAACCACCCCATGGGTGCCTTCCTTGATCTGCCAGTCCACGAACGCGGCGTAGGCTTTCTCATCAACGGACCCATCATCCCGCATGGGGGTGATCAACGCAACGAGCGATCCCTTGAACATAGCCCTCTCCCGATCCGATTTGCTGACGATACAGCGGAAACTAGGCGCGAGATGGATGCGCCGCAAGGCTGAGCTTGATAGAAGGGTGCATGCCCGTTCCGATTCGCTCCATTCTGGCCGGCCTCGCCCTTCTTCTGGCCGGGGAAACACGCGCCCAGCCCGCCAATCCGCTGGTCGCCGTCAAAGCCGACCGCTGGGCCGATGCCCAGTTCGAAGCCGCGCGAGTCGCCGATCCGGTGGCGGAAAAATTGGTCCTCTACCTCCGCCTCCGCGCCCCCGGCGCCGCCACGTCGGCCGAGATCGCCGCCTTTATGGAACGCAACCCCGACTGGCCGGCACAGTCCATGCTCGAACGCCGCCGGCAGGAAGCCATCGCCTCCGACCCCGACGATGCCGCCGTCCTGGCCCAATGCAACCCGCCGCCAACCATCGCCATCGCCATGCTGCGCTGCGCCGAGGCCACCGCCAACACCGGCCGCACAGCGGATGCCAACGCCCTGGCCCGCCACGCCTGGGTAGCCGCGATCGACTCGGCGACCGGGGAAGCCGGCTTCCTCCTGCGCTGGGGCGGTATCGCGACGGCCGACGATCAATGGGCGCGCTTCCAGCGACTCGCCTGGCTGTCCGACCCGGCCGCCGCCGCGCGACAAATCGCTCGTGTCGATCCCGCTCGCCAACCGGCGGCCGAAGCCCGCCTCGCCGCCAAACGCGACGACCCGCGAACCGATGCGCTGGTGGCCGCGTTGCCGCCCTCCCAACGCGCCGACTCCGGCCTGACGCTGGACCGCGTTCGGTCCCTGCGCCGCAACGACCATGCCGCCGACGCCGCCGCGCTGCTGGCCCGCGCCGCCGACACCGACAACCCAGCCGCCTACTGGTCGGAGCGTAATCTGCTCGCCCGCAAGCTGCTGCATGATGGCGATGCCAGGACAGCGTATGCGATCGTCGCGTCCCACGGCCTGGCCAACGACGAAACGCGGGCCGAGGCCGAGTTCCTCGCCGGCTTCATCGCGCTGCGGATGCTGCACGAACCGGCGACCGCGGCGCGGCATTTCCAGAAGCTGGCCGCCTCGCACGCGATCATTACCCAAAGCCGAGCGCATTACTGGTTGGCGCGTGCGGCTGTCGCGGCGGGTAAGGACCCCGGACCCGAATATGAAAAATCGACGGCCTGGCCGACCACGTTCTACGGCCAGCTCGCCACGCTGGCTTTGGGGGAAACGCCGGCGACGCGGATCGACAGACTGCGCGACCCGCCCTGGACGCGGGACACCGCCCTCGCCTTCACCGAACATGAGGTTCTGCGCGCCGCCGCCTGGCTGATCGCCTGGGGCGACCCGC
>JAYUEJ010000193.1:0-6612 GCA_043739265.1 Rhodopila sp.
CGCTGGCACCCCGGGGGGTGGACAGGCGCGGGCTTTGACTCCGGCCAGCCGTAGCAGCAGCAGGCAGCGCGCCAGATGGTAGGCGCTGGTGCAGGCGTATATTTTCACCTGTGCCCCGGTTGGCTGCCCCCCTGCTGGCAGGCCCGCGCGGATCATCTGAACGACGGCGCGGACGGATGACAGGGTGTCGGTGCCGGTTTCCTCTGTGTGGATCGATCCGGGCGCGACGCCGGCATCGATCAGTTGGCGCGCCATTACGGTGGCTTCGGCCTCGCCATGGCGGCCTTTCGCACCGGTTGGGATGAACAACGGACGGGCGAAGCGTGCGCCGAAGCGGGCCGCGGCGTCCACGCGGTAGCGCAATGTTTGGCTGGGTGTGCCGTCCGGCCGCACCGCCGCGCCAAAGATGACGATGACCGCATCGGGGCGCGTGTCGTTCAAGGCGGGCGGGTTGACTTTCATCAGGCTGGGTTTCTCATGCCGGAGAAGCGGAGGAAACCATGAAGATGCTGACCGATGCGGCGGTTCGCCAGTACCAGCAAGAGGGCTATTACGCCCCCATCACGGTGATGTCGCGGCAAGAGGCCGATGCGCTGCGTGGCAGGTTGGAGGCATTCGAGGCCGGTGCCGGCGTGCTGGCGGGAAAATTGCGCCACAAATCGCATCTGCTGTTCACCTGGTTGAACGATTTGGTCCGGCATCCGCGCATCCTGGACGCGGTGGAGGATGTGATCGGGCCAAACATCCTGTGTTGGGGAACGACGTTTTTCATCAAGGAACCGCGTCATCCGGGGTTTGTCTCGTGGCATCAGGATTCGACGTATTGGGGCCTGGATCCGGCCGACGTGGTGACGGCCCGGGTGGCGTTGTCGGACAGCACCGCGGCGAACGGCGCGATGCGGGTTATGCCGGGCACGCACCTGTTGGATCAGGTGCCGCATCACGACACGTTCCGGCCGGACAACCTGTTGAGCCGTGGGCAGGAGGTGATGGTCGATGTCGATGAGCGCCAGGCGGCGATGCTGGAACTGGCGGCGGGCGAGATGTCATTGCATCATGTGCGGCTGATCCATGGGTCCGATCCCAATCCGTCCGATCTGCGGCGCATTGGTTTCGCCATTCGCTATATCCCGACGACGGTGCGGCAAATCGCCGGCTCGCACGATCATGCGACCCTGGTGCGCGGTGTTGATGCGTATGGTCATTTCGAGCCGGAGGAACGTCCGGATGCCGACATGGCGGATCGCGCGGTGGCGTATCATGAGGCGGTTAGCGGGGCGCATACGGCGATTCTGATGCGGGAAACCGGTGATGCGATGCGCCCGTCGCCGGGGACTGCCGCGCCGCTTCGCGCCTGACGGGTATCGCCTGCGTCATTTGCGGCCGATGAGACCCGCGTTGCGTTAGCACGCGGCCATTCAGAAGGCTGATTATACTGGTTCCGGTCAGCAGCATTATCCTTGTATTCCGGTCGCCATGAATTTTCTTCGTCGTAACGGACTACTCCGGCATTTCGGTTGCGCTTCGCCTTTTCGCTGATCGCCACTCTTCAGGCGCATGTCGTCGAAGGCCGGAACCGTTGCTCCTTTGGCGCCGCCCGGGGCGATGCAAGATGCCGCTGTGGGATTGCGGTCGGCATCATGCGGACGCGGTGATGCGTGCCCGACTTTTCGCGGCCGGCGTTCCGTTGTAAGCCGGTTCGAAGTCAGCGGGGAAACGAGACGATGTCCAAACGTATCGCGGTTATTGGCGCCGGCGCGGTCGGCGGCTATGCGGGTGCCCATATGGCGGCGGCGGGTCACGACGTCACGCTGATCGATGCGTGGCCCGAACATGTCGATCATATGAAGGCGCATGGGATGGAGATCTTCGGGATGACTCCCGAGGAGCGGTTGTCGGTGACGGTCAACGCCATGCACCTGACGGAGGTGCAGAGCCTGGCGAAGCAGGCGCCGATCGACATCGCGTTCATCGCGGTCAAGTCGTACGACACGGTGTGGGCGACCACGCTGATCCGGCCGTATCTGTCGGCGTCGGGCTGCGTGGTATCGATGCAGAATTGTATTAATGAGGAACGTGTCGCCGGTGTTGTCGGGTGGGGCCGCACGCTGGGCTGCATCGTTACGGGCGGTGTTGGTGTCGATTTGTATCAACCGGGGCACATCAGGCGGGGCTATGCGAAACGTGCCGATATCACCTCGCTTTATGTGGGCGAGCCCAGCGGCCGGATCACTCGGCGGTCGGAGGAGATCGCCGACATCCTTTCGTGTATCGATGCGTCCAAGGCGACCGACAATCTGTGGGGGGAGCGGTGGACGAAGCTGTGCGTGAACGGAATGCGCAATGGTGTTTCGGCGGCGACCAGCATGGGGGGCAACGCGCGCGACAATCATGCCGCGGTGCGTCGTATCTGTATCCAGTTGGGCGGCGAGTCGGTGCGTGTGGGCCAGAAACTGGGATACAAACTGGGAAAAGTCGGTGCGTTGCCGTTCGAGATGCTGGCGACGGCGATGGAGGGCGATGCGGCTTCCTATGCCGCGATCGAACGCCTGATGACCGAAGGCGGCGCCGGCCAGGCGGAACGCAGCGACTACCAGCGGCCGTCGATGGCTCAGGACATGGAAAAGGGCCGCCGCACCGAGATCGAGTTCATGAACGGCTTCATCGCCAGCGAGGGTGCCAGGGTCGGGGTGAAGGCGCCGACACATGAGATGCTGACGCGGCAGGTTCTGCGGGTGGAGCGCGGCGAGATTCCACCGCGGCCGGAGAACGTATTGCTGAACAGCTAGGCTAAGCCTCACACTGGTGAAACGGCTCCGGGCTGATTTTCGCAACAGGCAATGATTTCTCCCGGGCCGGATGCGAGCTTCGCCCTGGTGCCGAAGACGAAGATGGCCGGCGGCCCATCGCACTTTGGCTGGCCGTGCCTGCGGCTCGCTGCCGCCGCGCAGGCCGGGCCACACCGGTTTGCCGGACCATTGTCGCACCCCGGCCGTCGGGGTTGATTGTCGGCGGACCCTTCAGGCCCGTGCTGCGCGCACTCTCCGCGCGTCGTTCGCTCATCAATTCCCTGAGAGCGTGGCGTCGCGGAGGAGACCAACGACCACAGCCTCAATCTCGGACCGGCGCGGCCAGGGCGAGACCGATTATGATAACATCAGGGTCCGGATACGCCGGTCCTTGATGAAGGTGGCTGCCGCGGGCAAGAGTCCAATCATCGTGAAAATGCTCTGAGGACACATTCAGGCACCATCCAGGTCGCTATCGGACCAGATCCCGACACGCCATCAACTAATTCTCGCGTACTCTAACGTGTTTGTGAATTGGCGGAACGAATAAACTCGGACAAACCCAAAGCGGTGGTATGTCATTTGGTTGAACGGGCGGTAACGAAAGAAAATATGCATGTTGGTTTACTATGCATGGGCAGCGGGTGAAAAGGCGTTGTCCTATGTTCCTGGAGGACAATTCATCTATCGTGGGCTGTCGCATGTCGCCAACGCGGGCGATCGTTCAAAGCGGCGCCTGGTCGGTTCGGCGACATCCTATCGGCTGGTGCGCAAGGCGCGCGAGCTTACGCCGCCCGGCGGGACCATTCTGGATGTCGGAACCGGCTGGCACCATCACGATTCGTTTATGCTTTATCTTTGTGGCGACTACAAAATTTATCTGTTTGATGTCCAAGACAAATCGTCAATTCATTACATAAAAATCTACATTCAGTATTTACTTGACAATGTTGACGAGGTGGCCCGAGAGCTAACGCTTGATGCAGACCACATCCGCCTGAAATTGCAGCCACTGCTTGCGCTTCAGTCACGCGAAGATGTCTATCGCGCATGCAACTTCACACTTTGCATCACCGATCAGACCAGCCAGCCGTTCCTGCCAGTCGGCAGTATCGATTTTATGGTGTCCAACTGCGTCCTGACTCATATTCCACCTGCTATTCTGGAGCCGGAACTGTTGGCCCTTCGTCGGATGCTGAAACCCGGCGGAGTGATGTATTTTATGATTGGTCACGATGACCATTGGTCTTTTCACGACCCGTTGGCCAATCAATTTAATTACTATCGCTATTCCGACAGTTTCTACAGAAAACTTTTCGAGACCGGTTTTGAATATCAAAATCGGATGGTGAAGTCCGAATGGTTTCCGGTTTTCGCGCGCGCCGGGTTGAAAATCGCGGATTATTGGGGGCTGATCAACGAAGGCACCCGCCAGGAAATCCAGAAACTGCCGCATATCGATGAACGCTTCTCGCGCTACCCGCTAGAAGAACTTGCGACGGTACACAGTTATTTTCTGTTACAGCCCGGTTAGCCCGCGGCGAAGCAACGGTCGGGCGAATGGTTAGATTGGCGCTGACTGTCTTCCGGCAAAAATCGTGGGGTTCCGCCGGGACGGATTTGCAGCGCGTTTTGTCGGACACTGCTCGTGATCCCGATTTTCCGGTCGGTTACGGTGTTGACGCGCCGGCACCGCGTTGATTGGGCGGCTACAGACGGCAGCGCTACGACACCGCCGCCAGAACCGCCTCGCAGATGCGGTCCACGTCTGCGTCCGTCAGGTCGGGGTGGATCGGCAGCGCCAGGATGCGGCCCGCCAGATCCTCCGACACCGGCAGCGGCGACCCGTCGTGCTGGGCACTGTAGGCGGGTTGGCGGTGCAGCGGGCGAGGGTAATAGATTGCCGTCGGGACGCCATCCGCGTGCAACGCCGCCCGGATGCGGTCGCGGGCGGCCTCGTTCGGCAGCAGGATAGCGTAAATCGCCCAGGCGCTGGTGCTGTTGGCGACCCGCTTCGGCGTGGTGACGGCGTTGCCCAGACGCTGGTCATAGACGCGGGCGATGCGCTCCCTGGCTTGCAGTTCCTCGGGGAAGACGGCGAGTTTGGCCAGCAGCACCGCGGCCTGGATGGAATCCAGTCGGCCGTTCATGCCGATGCGCAGAACCTCGTAACGGGTCTTGCCTTCGCCGTGGGTGCGCAGGCTGCGATACAGGTCGGCGCGAGCCTCGCTTTCGGTGAACAGGGCGCCGCCGTCACCGTAAGCGCCCAGCGGCTTGGACGGGAAGAAGCTGGTCGCGGTGGCGTCCGCCTGGCTGCCGATCATGGTGCCGCGCAGGGAGGCACCGAAGCTTTGCGCAAGGTCGTCCAGCAGAAACAGGTCGTTTTGGCGGGCGATCGCGACCAGCGCAGGCCAGTCCGCCGGTTGTCCGAACAGATCGACCCCAATAATCGCCCGGGGTTTCAACTTGCCGGCGGCGCGCACGTCGGCGATCCGTTGCGTCAGGTGGGCCGGGTCGATCTGGAACGTGCGCGGATCGACATCGACGAAGACCGGGGTGGCACCGAGCAGCAAGGGGACCTCGGCGGTCGCGGTGTAGGTGAAGGCGGGCAGGAAGACGGCGTCGCCGCGACCGATATCCTCGGCCATCATGGCGATCTGTAGCGCATCGGTGCCGGAACTGACGCTGACGCAATGTTTCGCGCCGCAAAACCGAGCCAGTTCGGTTTCGAGTTCGGCGACCTCGGGGCCGAGGATAAACTGGCAATGGTCCAACACCGTGTCGAGGCGACGGCGCAGGTCGGCGGCGATGCGGGCCTGCTGTGCCTTCAGGTCGAGGAACGGGATCGGGCGGTGCGTGTCGGACATGGGACCTCGGGTTTAGGCGCGGATTTCGCCGGCGGTGCCGTCGATGTTGTGTTCGAATTCGGGAATCAGGCGGCCCAGCAGGGTCAACGCCAGTTTCACCTGGCCGCCGCGGCAGGCGCTGCCGATTTCTTCGATCGCGCGGGCGACGATGGCCGGGTCGGCGGTGCGGGGGGATGCCATCAGCAGGCCGGGATAGCCCGTGGGGGTGGGCGGTTCCTTGCCGTGGAACAATTCCTCGTACAGTTTTTCGCCCGGACGCAGGCCGGTAAACCGGATTTCTATGTCCTGCTCGGGCTGCAACCCGGCGAGGCGGATCATCTGGCGCGCGAGATCGACGATTTTGACCGGCTCGCCCATGTCCAGGACGAAGATGCCGCCGTTTTCGCCTGATGGCAGCGAGGCGCCGTTGACGCCCAGCACGCTGGCTTGCAGCACCAAACCGACAGCTTCCCGCACCGTCATGAAATAGCGCTGCATGTCGGGGTGGGTGACGGTCAGGGGGCCGCCGCGCGCGAGTTGGCGCTGGAACAGCGGCACGACCGAACCGGTGGAACCGAGCACGTTGCCGAAACGGACGGTGATGCAACGCATGCCCTGGTGGGTGTTTCTCGCGGCAATGTCCAGCGCCTGGCAATACATTTCGGCGAGGCGTTTGGAGGCACCCATGACGCTGGTCGGGTTGACGGCCTTGTCGGTGGAGATAAGGACCATGGCCATCGCACCCGTGGCGCGGGCGGCGTCGGCGACGTGACGGGTGCCGGCGGCGTTGGTGGCCATGCCCTCCAGCGGGTTGGCTTCCACCATGGGAACGTGTTTCAGGGCGGCGGCGTGAAACACGAGTTCGGGGCGGTGTTCCTCGAAGATAGCCCTGATGCGGGCTTCGTCGCGGATGTCGGCGATCAGGGTGCGGCGGTTGACCTGCGGGTGGGTTTCGGCGAGTTCCAGGTCAATCTGCC
>JAYUEJ010000194.1:0-2187 GCA_043739265.1 Rhodopila sp.
TGGTGCCGACGGTGCAGGCGCGCGGCGCGACGTATGCGATCGGTACGCCGGGGCACTCCTGGCAGTTGACCGCACAGGGCAAGATGGGTGCGGCCCACAAGGGTCTGGTGCATGTCGCGAAAGTCATGGCCGGCACCGCCCTGGACGTAATCCGCAACGAAACCTTGTTGGCTCGGGCGAAAGCGGATCATCAGGCGCGGGTGGGGAAGACTCCGTATGTGTGTCCGCTGCCGGCGGATTTGGCGCCGCCGATTACGATGTCGGCGTAGAGGGGGAGCGTCGCGGATCGGCGCCGGGCGGCGTTACAAATGCCGCTCGGAATCCATGTGTTGATGGGGGACGCGAACGATCAGCACATTCTGTTGGACCTTACGGTAAAAAATCGAGTGGCTGGCGGATTCGATTTTCCGATAGCCGAGCCGAATAGTGCTGGCGTCGCGCCCGAGATCGGGAAACTCCGCGAGCATGGTGAAGGTTTCACGCAGGCCCAGAATATATCTTTCGCCGACGGCGAAACCCAATTGCGGGAGCGAGGCTTCGGCGATGGCCTCGATATCAGCGTCGGCCTTGCGTGATAGAGTATAGCGACGGGTCGGCAAGCAGGCTGCGATCTTTGACTGTGGCCCAGATGTCTTGAACGTTGCGGCCGCTGACGCCGCTTTTCTCCCCCTGAGCGAGCGCGGTGCATAGGGCGGCGAGTTTGCTTTCTTGTTCTTCCAACAGCCGCAGGCTGGCGCGCACCACGTCGCTGGCGCTGCTGTAGCGGCCTGCGGTTACCTGCGCTTCGATGAAGAGGCTCAAATGCTCACCGACGCTGACAGCGGTGTTTTTTGGCATGCGCTGCCGTATCAAGGATTGGTATTGCGGGCAAGGGTTTTCGCAGGGCAATCGGGTGAACCAAAAAGTTGGAACGCCACGGGCGCCAAGGAACCGCCAAGATGCCGCGTTCGCCGTCGAATGCAGCGGCGCAGCCGGCTTCAACCGGTGCCTTGGCCGGCCCGATGCTGAGTGATCAGCCCATCTTGGCGACCTTGGCGTTCGACCTTTGTTTATTCACCCGATTGCCCTGAGGGTTTCCGGAGAGTCGTTCGCTGAAGACGGGTTAGCGCGCCGGCGTTTGGTTCCACGGATCGATCACCGGTATGCCGGCCGCGATGAACGGCGCGGTGTCCCGTGTCGCCACCGAAAAACCGTGGGCAGCGGCTATGGCCGCGATCTGACCGTCCGCGACGGCGATCGCATGGCCGGCGGCGCGCGCTCGGGCAACCATGACCGCAAAGAGGCGGGCGACCCGCGCATCGAAAACGAGGGTCCGCCGTTCGCCAAACGTGTTGATGACTTCGGCGATCCGCGCTTCCAGTCCCGACCGGCGCAGCCCGAGCGGCATCAATTCGAGTCCGAGGAGTAGTTCGGCAAGGTTTATGGTCGTAAGGTACAGGGTGTCAGCGATTTGCCGGTCCAGCCAGGCCGCGACCGCCGGATTGCCGTCCGCCCGCATCGGTTCGGACAGGACGTTGGTGTCCAGGACGATCATTCGAAGTTTGCAGATTCGGCTTGTGTGCTGTCCCGCGCGATATCGAGGTCGACGCCGCCAAAGTCCCGACCGATGGCTGCGAGCATCCCACCAAGACCGATTTTGTCGCGTGGGCTGATCGCGTCGTCCAGAATTGCCCTGACTTCGGCTTCCATGCTGCGGCCGTGCCGCGCGGCACGGACGCGCAGGGCTTTGTGGGTTTTGTCTGAGAGGTTGCGGACGTTGAGGGAACCCATGTGCAATCAGTTTCTTCTATATGATATCGATGATACCATGGTTGGAGTTTTGATGTCAATCATGGGGACAACGAACACCCCGTTCGATCGCGGACAATCGTAGTAGGGAACCACGGTGGCGACCCAGATCAGAGTCTGTCCGAAATTGGAGACTTTGTGCCATTTTAGCCAACGGTTGTGAGCTTTTTGCAGCTTGACCAGGTCCAGGGCGAGGGTTGGCGTTTGGACGGGGAGCCGGATGAAGCCATGGCAGAGACAGAAGGCTTTCCGTTGCGTGTGAGAACGCATGAACGAGCACCAACCGATCTTTACGCACCGGGAAATGGTCACTCGCCAGGATTGACAATAATGTGGCTCATCGCGTACACATGATGTGTTCACATGAGGCGCGGTATGGCCGAAGTACAGCCGGATAAA
>JAYUEJ010000195.1:0-2187 GCA_043739265.1 Rhodopila sp.
TTGACGGACATATGCAGCGAACGCCCCAGTCCGATCACCGCCCGCACGATCGTAAGGCAATCTTCCTGCTCGCCGATGCCCTTCACGAACGATTGGTCGATCTTGATCTTGTCGAATGGGAAACGTCGCAGATAGCTCAGGGATGAGTAGCCGGTGCCGAAATCGTCCATGGCAATGCGGATGCCCATCGCGCGCAAGGCATGCAGCGTCTTCAAGACGGTATCGCCGTCCTGGATAACGACCGACTCGGTTATCTCCAGTTCCAGCCTGGCTGCCGCGAGGCCCGAGGATGACAGGGCGTGCTTCACGTCATCGACCAGGGATCTTGTCTGGAACTGCACGGGTGACAGGTTGACCGCGACTTTCAGGGTGCCGGGCCAGGATGCGGCGTCGGCACAGGCCTGATTGAGGACCCAGGCGCCGATGCCGCCGATCAGGCCGGTCTCTTCCGCCAGCGGTATGAAGTCGGCGGGGCTGATCATGCCGCGTTCGGGGTGCTTCCAGCGCAGCAGCGCCTCAAACCCGGCAATGCCTTTGGCCTGCACGAGGGGCTGATAATACACTTCGAAATGTTTCTCGGCCAGTGCGCGGCGCAGATCCAGTTCCAGTGCCCGTTTCGTCTGCATGGCGGCGTCCATTTCCCGCTCGAAGAAGCGGAACGCGCCACGCCCGTCGCTTTTTGCCCGATATAGCGCGAGATCGGCCCGCTTCAGCAGCGCATCGGCGGTCTCCTGGCCATCCATCGACAGTGCGATGCCGATGCTGACGCCGATCACGACCTCTTGGTGGTCGATGTCGAACGGCGGCCGCATGATATCGACCAGCCGTTGTGCCAATGCCGTTGCTTCGACCGGTTGGTTCGCTTTCTCCTGAACGATGACAAATTCATCGCCGCCGAAACGAACCAGCAGATCGGATTCTCGGGTGCAGTCGCGCAGGCGTTGGGTGACGGCCTGCAACAATGCATCGCCGGCGGCATGTCCGAGGGCGTCGTTGACGGCTTTGAAACGATCAAGGTCGAGGCAGAGCAGTGCGATGCCGTCGCCGCGGCGGGCGCGGGCCAGGCTGCCGGCCATGTGCTCGCTGAACAGCAGGCGGTTGGGCAAGCCGGTCAACCCGTCATGCCTGGCAAGATGGGCCAGCCGGGTTTCGGTGGTTCGACGTTCGGATATGTCCTCATAGGTTGCGACCCAGCCGCCGTCGGCGATGGCCTGCCGGGACACGGCGATCGCGCGTCCGTCGGCCAGTTCGCAGGTCAGCGCCGCCAGGGTGGCGTCACGCGCGCTTCCCAGCAGCAGGTCCAGGCCGGCATCATGCAAAACCGTTTCGACAACCGCATCTGGCTGGGGTGGGCCGAACATCTCCTTGAAGCGGCGGTTGGTGATGACCAGGCGGCCGTCGGCATCGAACAGGCAGAGGCCCTGGTTCATGTTATCCAGCGCCGCCTGCGATCGTGCGTGCTGTGTTGCCAGTTCCCCGGCATGGTGGCTGGCTTGCTGTTGCATGAGTGCGTTGATGCGGGCGAGGGCTCGGCTGATGCTGCCCTGCATGATCGCAAGGGCGCGCAGCAATTCCGCCGTTTCGCCTTGCCCCCTCAAGGGAATTGCATTGTCAAGCTGTCCGGCGGCGATGGCCTGCGCGATGCGGACGGCTTTTCGGATCGGCGGGACAATTAGTTTCGTGAGTAACAGGGTGATGGTCAGGGCACTCAGCACGGTCAGGCCGATGACGATCGATGTTTGGCGGTCCTGTGCCTCTACCAATGCACCGACGTTACGGCGATAGCGGAAGCCATCGCCGGCGAAGGTTTCGACCGCTTTTTCAAACCGTGCCTGGACGGCGGGGTTCTCTTCTTCGTGTTCGGCTGCTGATTTGACGGCGTTGGCAAGGCTTTCGGCGGCGTCGCGGCCTTCGGCGGACATGGCGCGGTCTGCCGCCACGGCCAGATCGTCAAGTATGGCGGTAACGGCCCCCGGTTCCACGGTTCCGCTGCGGGTGGAGTAGGTCAGCGTCACAAACCCCACCTGAGCCGACCGCAGATAGCTGACGCCCATGAAGGCGTCGTCATAAATACTTAATGCCAACGAACCCAGCTCGCGTTCCGCCCGTTGGGCGTATGCGCCAAGCAGCCAGGCCAGGACGGTAAGAGCGGCACAGCCGGCGAGGATTTTGGATCGTATGGACATT
>JAYUEJ010000196.1:0-2185 GCA_043739265.1 Rhodopila sp.
AAAAACTGGGGGTCGAGATCGCCTACGACACCGAGGTCACAGCACTGAACATCGAAGACGGCTCCGTCCGATCGATCGATATCCGATACAAAGGCTTTCCCGAAACTGTCCATGCCCGGTGCGTCGTCGCGTCCTCCGGCGGGTTCCAGGCGAACCTCGACTGGATGCGCCAATATTGGGGCGACGCGGTGGACAACTTCATCATCCGCGGCACGCCCTATAATAAGGGGCGCGTGCTGAAAAGCCTGCTGGACCAAGGCGTCGCCTCGATTGGCGATCCGACGCAATGCCATGCCGTGGCGCTTGATGCACGCGCACCGAAATTCGATGGTGGGATCACGACCCGTTTGGACAGCGTGCCCTACAGCGTGGTGGTCAACCGGCATGGCGATCGTTTCTACGATGAAGGCGAGGACGTGTGGCCGAAACGCTATGCGATTTGGGGGCGGCTGATCGCTCAGCAACCGGGGCAGATCGCCTATTCGATTTGCGATTCCAGGGCGTTTCCGCTGTTCATGCCGTCGGTTTTCCCGGCGTACAAGGCGGATACGCTGGAGGAACTGGCGGTGAAGATGAAGCTGGACCCGACAAAAATCCGCGAAACCATCGACGGATTTAACGCGGCGGTGAAACCCGGCCAGGTGTTCGACAATTTGAAGCTGGACGGCAACGCCACCAGCGGCCTGACACCGGAAAAAACCAACTGGGCGCGGGCCGTCGAAAGAGCGCCGTTCTACGGCTACCCGCTGCGGCCCGGCATCACGTTCACCTATCTCGGCGTCAGGGTGAACGAAAAGGCGCAGGTGATCATGGACAACGGCCAAACCAGCGGCAACCTGTTCGCATCAGGCGAAATCATGTCAGGCAATATCCTCGGCAAGGGCTACCTCGCCGGGTTCGGAATGACGATCGGCACCGTGTTCGGTCGTATCGCAGGCCAGGAGGCAGCCCGTCGTGCAAGAAACTGACGCCATCATCAATGCTCGGCGGGAAATGGAAATCTGCAACGCCTGCCGCTATTGCGAAGGTTTTTGCGCGGTTTTCCCGGCGGTGGAACTGCGCCGGGAATTCTCGGCCGGCGACCTGAGCTATCTGGCCAACCTCTGCCACGGTTGCAGGGGCTGTTACTACGCCTGCCAATACAGCCCGCCGCATGAATGGGGCATTAATGTCCCAAAAGCCCTGGCCGAGGTCCGCGCCGAAAGCTACGCCGAATACGCGTGGCCGAAACCCATGGCGAAGGTGTTCGAACGCAACGGCACCATCGTTTCGCTGACAGCGGCACTGGGGATCGCCCTGGTGCTGTTCCTTAGTATGATCGCGAATGCGAACTTTTGGGTCGCACAGGGAACAGTTCCTGATTCCTTCTACAACATTATTCCGCTTTGGGCGATGCAGATCGTCGGGGTCGGAACGTTCGGCTTCTCCCTGTTCGCACTGGCAATGGGCGCCCGCAATTTCTGGCGCGACGCTGGTCCGCAGGAGAAAATCGGCCCAACCGCCGTCGCCATCGCCCTATGGGACATGCTGACGCTGAAAAACCTGGGCGGCGCCGGTAACGGCTGCAACGATAATTCCGAGGCTTTCTCGATGCGCCGGCGTTACTTGCACCACGCCATGTTCTACGGTTTCATGCTGTGCTTCGCCGCGACGACCACAGGATTCATCTACCACTCGTTTCTGGGCTGGCCGGCACCATATCCGGTGCTGAGCGCACCGGTGATCCTGGGCACGGCCGGCGGCATCCTGATGGTCGCCGGCACGGTCGTCCTGATGGCAATGAAATTCGTCGATGACCCGATCCCCAACCTCCGCCGCCTGCTGGGGGGCGACATCGCACTGCTGATGCTGTTGGCGATGATCGCGATAACCGGACTGGTGCTGCTGGCGGTGCGCGCGACCGGGGCGATGGGGCTGGCGATGGCCATCCACCTGGGGTTCATCCTGGCGTTTTTCCTGGTGCTGCCATACTCGAAAATGGTGCATGGGGTTTACCGTTCGGCCGCCCTGTTGCGTCGGGCGATCGAACGGAACATGAAGCCGCTGGGCGGGGAGTAAAACCTATAGTTGGCGCTGCAACGCCGCTACGTAACCGCGGTTATACGTCGGCGACAGATGCACCTCGTTCATCACGAGGTGCCTGGGCAAACAGGCAACGTAACGAATCAGATCGCCGCAATCCGCC
>JAYUEJ010000197.1:0-6600 GCA_043739265.1 Rhodopila sp.
CTCGGCCGAGCCCCGGGTTCGGACCAGATCGCGGCGCACGCGATGCGCCGGAACCTGTCGGCGGACGTGAACCAGTTCCCCGCGGACGTGGTGGAACTGATGAACTATTTTCGACCAGCCGAACCCGGTCAGGCGCTGCGTGCGGTGCCTGGCGAAGGGGAGGACGTCGCGGTCTGGATCCTCGGCTCCAGCACATTCGGCGCACAGTTGGCGGCGCATCTGGGTTTGCCCTACGCCTTCGCCTCTCATTTCGCCCCCGGCGATATGCAGGACGCTGTGGCGATTTATCGCGAGCGGTTCCGTCCGTCCGAGCATCTGGCGAAGCCGCATGTGATGCTGGGCGTGAACATCTTCGCGGCGGATACCGATGCACAGGCGCGTCTGCTTTATTCCTCGTTGCAGCAGGCGTTCCTGAATTTACGGCGGGGTCGTCCGGGAAAACTGCCGCCACCGGTGGATAATTTTGATGCCGGTTTGGATCGGTCCGGCCGGGCGATGCTGGCCGACGCGCTGGCCTGTTCCGTCGTCGGCGGCAAGGAGACCGTGCGCGACGGGCTGCGCGCGTTCGTTGCTGCGACGGGGGCGGACGAACTGATGGTGACGGCACAGATTTTCGACCATCAGGCCAGAAAACGATCGTTCGAGATCCTGGCTGAAATCGCTCAAGCCATGGATGGGGGTTGAACAGACGCAATGAATCTCTGTGTGGTTTGTACGCACGGGGAACTGGCTACTCGCCGGGCCTCCGAGTTATTTGCGGCAAGTAATAAGGCCAGAGCGTGATGAACGCGGGGTTGCTGCCAGAGATGGCCGTGAGCGAACGACCCAATCGATAACGATCTCAGTTCAATAGCACACGGGCACTATCCCACAGTTCGCGCGCCACATCCCCGGCCGGCCGTGACGACGCAAGTGCGGCGGATTGCCCGGCCCAGGCCTGCATCCGGTCGATATCGCCCGCCTTGATCGCGGCATCGCGCATCGCCCGGGTCAGCCCACGTTGCACGGGATAAGGCGCCGGCGCCGGAGCGTTCGCCGCGGTCGCCGCGCAAGCATAGTCCGTCGCGACACTCCGCCCCGCTCGGCCCGAGAAAGCCCGTGTGACCAACGTTTCCTCCGGCCGGGTGCGTCCGATCGCGTCGGCCCAGGCCGGCGGCAGCTTTGCTTCGGGGGTGCGCAGGAAACCAGTGCCGATCTGCACAGCCGACGCCCCCAGGATCAAGGCGGCGGCAACACCGCGCGCATCGGCGATCCCCCCAGTGGCGATGACCGGTATCCGTATCGCGTCGGCAACGGCCGGCAGCAACGCGAACAGGCCGACCATGCCGGTCTCGGCTGTCGCGGGATCGAACGCGCCACGGTGCCCGCCGGCCTCCATACCCTGTGCAACGACGGCGTCGGCACCCGCGGCTTCGGCTTCCAATGCTTCCCGCACCGTGGTGACGGTGGCGAACCATCTTATGCCGCGCGCCTTCATCTGGGCGACGAATGCCGGTGGATAGACCCCCATAATAGAGGAAATCACCGACGGGCCGGCATCCAGCATCGCCGCGCATTGTGCAACGAAATCCGGCGGCGTCGTGTTGCCCGCTTCGGCCGGCACGTCGGGCCCCCAGGTGCCGAGAAACCCTCGCACCGCGGCCTCCTTCGCTTCGTCACGGATCGGCGGCGGATCAGGTATCCACAGATTAAGCTGAAAGCCGCCGTTGGTGCCGGCGCGGACCTCCGCTGCCCATGCCTTGATCGCGGCCGGCTGCATCAACAGGCCGCCGCAGGCACCCAGCCCGCCGGCACTGGCAACGGCGATCGATAGGGACGCCGGGCATGCGCCCGCCATCGGAGCGAGCAAGATTGGAATGCGCAGACTGTAGGTAGCGCAGAACGCTTCGGCGCGGGCCAGGGCAGGATGCGGCATCAGAAGGGCTCCTTCGGAGGAGAGATCAGGCGGCCGTCAGGTTACCGGCACAAGGATTCGAGGTTCACCCATCTTGAACCAGGCTTTGGCGATCTTGCCGTTCTCGACTTCATAGATCGCAATGACGTCGATCTCGCCGGGACCGTCGGGGAAGCCGCGGGAGACGATTTCCCGATCCACGACCAGGGAGCCGACGGCGACTCGGCTGATGAGTGTCCCGAACAGGTTCGGTTCCTTGAACCGGGCGATATGCCGGGCACGAACCGCCGCCCCGCCGCTGGCGAGCAGCGTGTCCGGGAAAGCATAGTATTGGCAGTCATCCGACCACCACTGCATGAACGCGTCGATATCACGAGCGTTGTAGGCGTCCAATTGCGCTTGCACCACGCCCTCGGGGTTCGTTTCCATTTCAACATCTTTCAAACCGGGAACGGCGTTCGCAGGCGGCGTGATTTCAGAGACCGCGGACATTAACCGGCGAGAGGCAGCGGTCAACCTGCCCCGGCTTGGCGCCGGAACCAAAAGCACGGGCTTCGATGAACGCTTTATATCGGCACCGAACTGCACCATATGACGCGGATGCTACCCGACAAGTTCCGCACCGCTCGGCTTTTTCTCCGCCCGATCGCGATGGCGGACGCGGGACCTATCTTCCAGGCCTATCAGCGGAATCCGGAGGTGACGCAGTTCCTGATCTGGCGGCCTCACCGGACTCGTCGCGATATCGAATCCTACATCCGCAGTTGCCTCGACACGCCACCGCATCGGGCACGCACGTATGTGATGCAGGGACGCAAGGACAGCGTGATCCGGGGTTGCCTCGATCTGCGGCAAGCCGATCGGCACCGTCTGGAGTTCGGCTACGTGCTGGCGCGGGCCTGGTGGGGCCAGGGCCTGATGACGGAAGCATTGACCGAGATCGTGAGATGGGGGCTGGCTCAACCCGCGATCTTCCGCATCAGCGCGGTTTGCGATGTGGAGAACATCGGTTCGGCCCGCGTGATGGAGAAGTCCGGACTGATCAACGAGGGTGTGTTGCGTCGCTATCTGATACACCCGGGCATGAGCAAGGAGCCGCGGGACTGCTTCAGCTATGCGAGGGTCCGCTAGCGGACAAATCATTGCGTTGGCATGTACGCGGTTCGTGACGAAGCAAAAACGGCATCGCATCCTTCGGAAGGCCGGATAAATGAACGAGACGATCGACCACGCTAATGTGGTCATTCAGCCGCCACTCGGTTGGGCAATCGCATTCGTTGCGGGTGCGGGAGCCGATTGGCTCTATCCTCTGCGGTTCGTTCCCGGAATTGTTCCGCATGCCTGGGTTGGTGTCGGCGTTTTCGCGGTCGGCTTCGCGCTTGCCATTTGGGCGTTTGTAACCATCCGCAAGGGGGGTACACCGGTCCAGGCGACGAAACCGACGACAGCGATCGTCGCGAACGGACCCTACCGCATCACGCGCAACCCTATCTACATCGGCATGTTCCTGGGGCAGTTCGGCCTCGCAATCGGCTTTAATACCCTGTGGCTGCTCGCCACGCTGGTGCCATTCTATCTTGTCATCCGCTATGGTGTGGTAGCCCGCGAAGAGGCCTATCTGCAACGCAAGTTCGGGTCTGTCTATCTCGACTACACCTCCCGCGTTCGTCGCTGGATGTAGAACAGAAATGCGTCATTGAAGCCATTCAGATCGGTAAATCGCGTTAACGAAGTCGTCGCCCCTTCAGACTTTCGCGGCGCCAACACCTTGGAGATCCGAAAGCTTCCACTCGAGCCGAATTTGCCAGCCGGGGAACCCTCTCCGGCAGAGCCGGCACTTTCATAGAAATGGCGCGCGGTCTCCGTGCTGGTGAGACGACATCGCACGTTGCCCCGTTCCATCTGCCTTGTTGTCGCACCTGGCGCTGCTGGCGGTCTTATGCACCTCCGCGCCGGAGGTTAATTGGGCGCGATTATAATAGTTCCGTGCATGTTAGGATGGAAACGGCAGTAATAATTGAAAACCCCAGCCTTTCTCAATTCTTGGCTTGCCGATTGGTTCGCGGCAAGCGTCACATCCCACGCGCCACTTCGTGCGGTTGCCGTGTGCGCGACGAAGTCCTGATTGATCCATTCGATCCTATCTCCGACCTTCGCATGCGTTTGCGCGGGCAAGAACACGAGCCCCTTGATCGTGACAGGAACCGTTTCTGCCCGCGCATAACAGCAGCCGGCCGCCAGCATCAGCACCGTTATGGCTGCCAAATGGCGGCTCGACATAGGGGTGACCTACTTAAGCGCCGCGGTCAGGTGCTCCGCATGTTCCTGATGCCCCTCGAAGATTTTCAGGCCGGTTTGCAGCAGGCTCTTGAGTTCCGCATTGCTGGCCGAAGGAATCAAAGTATTCGAAAGCGCCCCGTTGACGGTCTTGTGGTAGGCGATTTCGTTCGCAACGTAAGCTTTGTCAAACGCCGCGCCGGACAGCTTTGCAAGCGTGGCCCGCTCCTCAACGGCTTGTTTCGTCAGCGACTGGCTCGTGGCATTGTCCTCAGGCGTGACATTGAGCTTCTTCACGAGATCCAGTGCCTGCTTATTCACGGCGCTGTGATCGCGCACCATGTCTTCCGCGAATGCACGGACGTCCTTGTTGGTTGCTTTTGACAGGGCCTGCTTGGCAGCCTCGATGTCGATTTGCCCGGCCGTGTAGGTGATATGGGCGATCTGCGGATCAGTGGGTTTAGCCGCGGTTTGGGCAACCGCGGCGCCTGACACCAGGCAAACGGCGGCAATGGCTGCTGTTAAACGGATGAGCATTGGAATCCATCTCCTGGAAGTCGTTAGAGCCGCCCGTGCGGTGGTGAGGGGTGACCAATGCTTGGATGCATCCGAGAAAGAAAGGTTACAAAAAATCTATCGCGAGAGATCGAGCCGCCTTAAAACCGCTTCGGTGAGACGCTCGCAGCGCTGACCGGCAAAGGGAAACGCGCTCAGCACCAGAGGGCCGATCTGCTTCTCCAAATCCTCACGCAAGAGAGATCGCGCGCGATGAAGTTGGGTTTTGACCGTTTCGATGCTGAGCGCCAGGAGGGTTGCCGTTTCCTCGACGTTCATCCCCTCCATAACGCGCGTGACAAGGACCATTCGGTATTTTTCCGGCAAATTGTCGATCGCCATTTCCATGAGAAGCTGGATTTCCCGCTGTGCCGTCGTGCGTTCAGGATTATCGCCCGCCATCGTCTGAAAAAGCGGAACGATGTCACGTTCGACCGGATCAATTTCCATGGTCGTCCGTTCCATAGTGGGCCGCTCGCGTCGCAGGCGTCCGAGTGCCTCATTCATCGCGATACGGGCCAGCCAGGTGCCGAGGCTGGACTCGCCACGAAATGACCCGAGGCCGGTGAATGCTCGAACATAGGTCTCCTGGACCACATCTTCAGCTTCGCTGTCGCTGCGCAGGATGCTTCTGGCTATCCGGTAGAGCCGCGTATTGTAACGCTGCATGATCGTCCGAAAGGCGGTTTCGTCGCGCTCGCACGCCCGCCGCACCAGTTCGGCATCGTCAGTATCCGCGGTAGCGGTCTCAGGAGCAAGGTGTTGCCGCATTAACCAAATCCCGTGCCAGCCTTCGAAACATGCATCCCAGGAAACAGCGCCAAGGACGTCCCGAAAACATGATCTTAGCAGAGATTGCGAAACAGGACAGGCACCCGAGGACGCAGGTATTATGACCAGCTTTTGTGCCAGTTTTCATGTGCCACCGCCAACTGGGCGAGGTTGGCAGGGCCTGGCCGGGTCATGTAGTCCAGCGGCGCCGGACGGTCCAAGGATCGTGGTCAACTGGCCTGGCGTCCGAGGCAGCCAGATTGCCTACTAACAATCCATATCGTCGTTCGTCCGCCGAACCAAAATCTCCCGCTTGCCGACATGGTTCGCGGTCCCGACGATGCCTTCCTTCTCCATCTGCTCGATCAGCTTCGCAGCCTTGTTGTAGCCGATATTCAGGTGCCGCTGGATGAACGACGTGGACGCCTTCCCCTCACGCGCCACCATCGCCACCGCCTGATCGAACAGGGTCTTGTCGCCGTCACTGGCCCCAGCCATGCCGGACAGCGTCGGGTCCGAGTCACCGCCGCCGCCGTTCCCCTCCACCGGTTCCGTCACGTCATCCAGATACGCCGGTTCGCCCTGTTCGCGCAGGTAGGCGACCACTTTTTCCACTTCCTCATCCGACACGAACGGCCCATGCACACGGGTCACCCGCCCGCCGCCCTGCATGAACAGCATGTCGCCCTGCCCCAACAACTGTTCCGCCCCCTGCTCCCCAAGGATCGTCCGGCTGTCGAACTTGCTGATCACCTGGAAGCTGATGCGCGTCGGAAAATTCGCCTTGATGACACCGGTGATCACATCGACCGACGGCCGCTGAGTCGCCATGATCACATGAATCCCAGCCGCACGCGCCATCTGCGCCAGCCGTTGAATGGTCTGCTCGATCTCCTTGCCGGCGACCATCATCAGGTCGGCCATCTCGTCCACCACGACCACGATGAACGGCAGCGCCTCCAGTGCCAACGGCTGTTCCTCGAACATCGGCCGGCCGGTGTCGGGATCGAAGCCGGTCTGCACTTTGCGTGTAACGACCTCACCCTTCGCCCTCGCCTCGGCGACGCGATCGTTGTAGCCGCCGACGTTGCGGACACCGAGTT
>JAYUEJ010000198.1:0-6597 GCA_043739265.1 Rhodopila sp.
GGGGCGAGCCGCTCACCGGCAGGCATATCTTGGCGACTACACTTCAAGTCATCACTATAGCGCAAAAAGAAGTTAGATTGGTGCGGCCTCAACGATAGAGAGACCAGGAGTGACTTCGATGATCCGCTCCATGCGAAACCCTGCATTTCCCAGCAGGGCCGCGAACTCATCCGCTGTGCGTTCTTGTCCGTCAGGGGACACGAGCATGTTCAGATCGGAAAATTTCGTCTCAAGGCCGTCATTCGGACCCCCGACGATCCGTTCCATGATCAAAAGTTTTGCTTCCGAATGAAATACCCGGCGGCATGCTGCCAGGATCGCGAGCGAGGCGGCGTCGTCCCAATCGTGAAGGATATATTTGAGCAGGTATGCGTCGCCACCCTCGGGAATGGTCTCGAAGAAACTGCCTCCCACCACGGCGCACCGTTTGGCGACACCCGCCGCTTCCAATACAGGTTGCGCCCGTGCCACGACGTCCGGTCTGTCAAACAGGATGCCATGAGTGTTGGTATGTGCTGCGAGGACTGCGGCGATCATCACGCCTTGACCACCTCCGATGTCCACGACATGACCGAACGCCGAGAAGTTGTAAGCTGACATAATAGCCTCGACGACGCCGCGAGAGCCGACGGTCATGACGCGGTCAAAGATCGCCGCTTCCTCAGGATGTCCGACGAGGTAATCCCAGAGGCCAACGCCATGGACGTGGCGGTAGGCGTTCTCGCCGGTCCGCGCACTGTGCGAAAGCGAGCCCCAGGCCTGCCACTGATGAGGACGCCCGATAAATGACGCGTAAGGCGCAATCGGCCGCTCTGCATCCGAGCGTAGGCATTCGCCGAGCGGCGTGAGAGAGAACCGCTTTTCGTCGTCCTCATGGAATACGCCAGCCGCTGCGAGTGCCCGGAGCACGCGATATAGAGCTCCTGCGTGGGAGTTGGTCGCGACTGCGAGCTCGGAGGCCGAGGATGCTCCGTCCTTGATCAGGTCAGCGATTCCGAGTGTCGCGGCAACGTGGATCGCCTGCGAGATGCGGTAGCCCTGGACCAACAGCACTAGTTCGGCAGCAGGGTTTGACGAGGTCATTGCCGCTCCAGAAAAACCAAGGGTATGCACGTTGGCAGGAACCTCGTTACCTGTATACCAGTGGGTAATGGAGATGGAGGAGCCATATTTGCGAAACTCAAGAATTTCGGAAATGCCGTCCGAGTCAGCGTTTTCAAGAAATTGCAGTTTCCGCAACGTATAACCGAAAAGAAACCTTTCGATTGCCCTGGATACGCCCCGCGCATCGACGAAAAAAAATCCGCCCCAGGTCGGCATGCGGCAAAATCCCCCGGCCGATCAGGTCACCCGCACCCAACATCTTAACCGTCGCCCCACAATCGGCACCGCCTCCCCCCTCACCCCACCTGATAGAATCCCTCCTCCTCCGGCGGCTCCGCCAACTCCTCGTCGATCGACGACACCTCGGCCATCCTTGGCCCACGGCGGCACAAACGAGAAAATTCCTCGACCGACGCGACATCGCCGGCGATCAGGGCCTCCACCGCCCCATCCGCCCGATTGCGCACCCAGCCGGAAATCCCGAGTTCGCCGGCCTTGTGGACCATCCAGGCTCGGTAACCGACGCCATGCACCTTACCGGCAATAACCAACCGCTTTGCGTTCACCGATCACCCCTCGTCAGGTCGATATACCGCGCGGCCAGGACAATGTCCGCCAACATACTCGTGCGCCGGTCGGTGGCTTCGTAATCCTCACCCCATTGTTCGGCCTGAAACAGCTCGTCCAGCGCCCCTAGTCTGTAAGCAGTTGCGGCATCCATCTCGCCGGCCAGCAGCGCCAGACCCAGCACCAGGCTGCCCAACGCCGGAACCGCAACGCCCAGACCCGCCAGCGCGTCCACATCCAACGCCGCCACCGCCCGCCGCAACGCCGCGATGCTGTCATGGTGCTGCTTGATATAGCCGACGCCGGACGCCACACGCAGCGGCGCATCATGCGTCAACGCCACCCAATCCAGCCAGGGCTGCCAGTGTTGGTGCTGGTGATGCACCAGCTTTTCCGGCGCCTCGGCGCGATAGCACAGCAGGTCGGTCTCACCGTACCGCGCGATGCCATCGGCCGTGGTCGCCGGATCGGGGGCGATGCGCTCCAGGGCCGTGCCGGCGAGGCGCGTCAGAGGCGTGTCCTTGAACGACATTTCGCCGCCCTTAACACCCCCGGCCGCCTGCCATTCGTCAGCAATCGCTTGCGCCAATCGTGGCGGACCGACCACCAGATGGGCCTTGCTGGGCAGCCGCATCGGCTTGCCGTCCAGCAGGATCGAGTGGCCCTTTTCGGTCCACTGGACCGACGCGATATCCCAGAAACGCTTCACCAACAGCCCCTTACCGAAACAGGTTCTTCAAGATCGCACCAGCGTTCGGTGCAGCCGGCTTGCCCGTTGGTGGCGCTGCCTGGGCCGCCGTCGGGGCCGCCGTCGGAACAGCCTGGCCACGAGCGGCCGCCAACGCCGGAGCGCAGATGTCGGTCGCCCCGCCGCCCAGCAGTTTATCCGCGCCGAACAAACCGCCGACAATGCCCAGTGGTGTCGCGTTACCGATCACCGCTCCGGCGATGGTTCCGGCATTCGATTCCGCCGCACCCAGTTCGTTCACCTTTACCGCCGGGTTGCGGATCGGACCGGCGACGTCGATCGGGATCACCACCCCGGTGCCCCCCACCCGAGCGTGCGGACGCAGTTGCAGGGACAGGGTCTCGTCACCCAAATTCGTCGTCCCGGCACCGGTTAAGGTCAGCAGCGAGGAACTCAGAGTCAGCGCTTTGAACGTGCCAACCCCATGTTGCGCGTCCATCCGCATCCCAAAGCATTTCAGGTCGCTGGTACCGCCTTTGCCAACCAGATTCAGGCTGTTCAGCGTGTCCATCACTTTGCCGAGAAGGCTGCCAAGCAGTCGATTGTCGATCGTGCCGCCGGCGATGGCGAGGCCCAGCGAGCCGTCGAGGGAGGACGCTATCGCGTGCGGGCTGGCGCCAGTACCGTGGAGGTCGGCATACACTTCCAGGTTCCCGGTGGCGAACAACGGTTGATGGGTGGCTGCCAGGATGGACTTCAGCGCCAGGCTGGGGGCGTGCAGCGTTATGTGGACCGGCGGCGCCGCCTGCGTCGCATCGGCGGACAGGCTGCCGGACAAATGCCCCTCCGGCAGGTCGCCGGCGAACGGATCGACGTTCAACCGGCCGTCCTTGACAACGACATGGGTGACGATCGTCTTGTAGTCGCTGCCGCCGCTGTGCAGGTCGGCGATCTCCAGCTTCAGGTCGGCATTGGCGGTGCGCAGCAGATCAAACGGGATCGGCTGGTCGGAGAACAGGCGGTCACCGCGCTTCGGCGGGGGCGGTGGGGCCTTCGCGGCCGGATTCCCGGACGGCGCCGCGGTGTCCGGCATCTGGCCGATGGCGGCTTGCAGCGCATCAAGGTCGATGCGGCTGGATTTCAGGGCAGCGGTCAAGCCGGTGCGTGCGCCAAGGCCGATCGCGGCGTCGCCGGTCAGGTCGCCATCAGGGCTTGTCAGGCTGAGCCCGTGCAGCGCGGCGCCGTTGTGAAAACCGCCAGGCGCATCGGTCAGCGTGGCCTTAAAGGCGATCGTTTTCACCGCCGGCAACGGCCGCCGAACCAGCGGCGACAGTTCGGAAAGGTCCGGGATCTGAGCGGCCAGCGCGATCGTGGCGCCGGTCATGGTCTGCGCGTCGGTAATCGTACCTTTGGCGGCAACCGTCGCTCCGGCCGCCTGGACGGTCACATCCACGGGAAACGGAGCGGGCGTAGCACCGGGCATCAGTTGCGCCAGGGTGCCGGCGGTTGCCGCCAGGCTCAACGGCCGATCGCCCAGTGTCCCGGCGGCATCGGCTTTCATCGGCTGGTCCGCGGCGGCGGCCGACACATTCAGTTGGGTCAGCTTCAGGTTCGGCATCAGACCCGAAAGATCGGACGCGCCGACCCGCAGCGTCATGGCTGAAAACGCGGGCAGTTTTTTTCCCGTGTCGGCGATCTTGGCGCTGAACGCGACGTCATGCAGGGCCGGCGGTTGCAGGCCTTGCAGCAACGGGGTCAGGGCGGACGCATCGGGAATCGTGCCGCTGACCGCCAGATCGTAGCCCTTCCCCTGTATCGGCTGGGTCATCGAACCCTCCACCGCCAGCTTCGCCCCCGCGACCGTCAGCGTCAGCTTCAGCGGCCATGGCGAGGTTGCCGCCTTGTCCTGCAAGCGGGTCAGGCTTCCGGTATCGGCGATCAGGTTGAATGCGGTGCCGTTATAGCTGGCGTCGGCATCCACATGCAGCGGCGAGTCCGGGGACGCGGCTTTCGCCGCCAGTTTCGGGAGACCGAGTGTGGTGATGGTTTTGGTCTTGTCGTCGCGGTAGGCGAGGGTGCCGTCTTGGATCTGGATCGTGTCAACGCTGACAGCCATCCTGGTGTTGCCGGACGGCGCCGGTGCCGGCGAACCGGCGGCGGCCGTTGGCGAGGCTTCTTGCGTCATCTGCCAGTTTGGATGGCCGGAGGCGTCGGTTTCCAGCAGGATGTCGGGCCGGATCAGGATCAGGCGATCGATCTCGATCCTGCGGGACAACAGCGGCAAAAGGCTGAGTTGCACCTCCAGGCCCTGGATTGTGGCCATCTGGGGACGGGAGAATCCAGGTGGGTTGGAGAACGCGGCGTCATCGACATGAATGGTCGGCGATAGTGACGCCTTCAGCGTGATTTTGCCGTTCAGCGTCAGGTCGCGCCCGGTGGCGTGTTTCACCGCCTGGATGATGTCAGGTTTATAGAGGTTGGGATCGAAGCGGGCGATCAGCACCGCACCGGTGCCCGCCACGATGACAAGGACCGCCGCGACGGCGATCAGGGCGATGCGCAGAGGGCGGCTTGTCGGCATTATTTTCGTCTCACAGGTGCTTGAGCGGGTGGGGCGTGGAAGCCGAGGGTCTTGAACGTCGCCTTCATATGGGGTGGCAGGTCGGCTTCCACAGTCAGCGAGCCGCCGGCGGGATGCGGCAGGTCGAGCCGCCTTGCGTGCAGGTGAAGATCGCTCGACAGACCCTCGATCAAGGCGGAGAAAGCCAGGTTCTGGTCGGGCTCTTCATATTTCTCGTCGCCGAGGATCGGGGCCTTGATGGCGACGCAGTGGACGCGAAGCTGATGCGTGCGGCCGGTGTGCGGCTTCAGTTCCAGCCACGCCAGCTTTTGCGCGGCGTTGTCCAACGTCACGTAATCGGTGATGGCGCGGGCGCCGTCGGGATCGTCACGGTCGGCGGGGGCCGTGCGTTCGCCGCGCGATCCGCCGACGATGCGCTTCAGCGGCAGGTCGATGCGGCCCTCGACCGGGACCGGGCGGCCGGCGACGACGGCCCAGTAGGTTTTGGCGATGTCGCGGCCGCGGAACAAAGCGGCGAGCTTGCCGGCGGTGCCAGGCGTGCGCGCGAGCAACAGCAGACCGGTGGTGTCGCGATCCAGCCGGTGGACCAGCCGGGGGCGATGTTCCGACCCGAAACGCAGCACGTCCAGCATCGCATCCAGATGCCGGACGATACCCGGACCGCCCTGCACCGGCAGGCCATAAGGCTTGTTGATCACCAGGATCTGGTCGTCCTGGTAAATGACGGCCTGCTGCAGGTCCTTGGCGTCATGTGGATCGACCCGGTGGATGGGCTTCGGTTCGGCCGGGGCGTCCATCTCTGGAATGCGCACCGACTGGCCCGGGTTGAGGCGCGTGTTGGGTTCGGCGCGTGCGCCATCGACGCGGATCTGGCCGTTACGGCTCCATTTCTGGATCAGGCTTTGTTGCAGGCCGGGATAATGCCGGCGACACCAGCGGTCGAGCCGGATGTCGGCCTCGTCGTCGGTGACGGTATGGGTTTTGACGGTCATGCGCGGGGTTTGGGGTGTGGGGGCTTGCGGGTCAAGAAGTCTGTCGCCGGAAGATGCCGGTTAGTCCGGATTGGCCGTGCCACTTTGGCAAACAGACGGTCACCGTTAATATCCAGATGGGCATACAAGGATTTGGAACCGGCGTCGTTCGGGCCATCCAGCAAGGCAACGAGGCACGCCGGGCGGAACTACGCTGGTCCAGATTATTTGAATGAGAAAGTTTTTCTGCTACACTAACCTCGGTAGTCAATGACCTGAACGCATAGAGTGGTTGACGAAACAGGGCCGCGGCCTGAGACAGGGCAGCATTTCACTGGTGGATGCAGGATGACCAAGACCGACATTGAGATCATTGAAAGCACCGCCGGGCAGGTGGCGGCGGAACTTGCCCGCCGGAATATCGATCCAGCGCGCCTGGTCACGGTCACGGTCGAGCCGGAAGACTGGTTGACGGTGGGGCGCAGGGACAGCCGACCGCGCATCGATGCCGCCGGGCTAAGCGATAGCGCAATCGACTCCCTCATCAAGGACGCGCGTCGCGAGGCGAATGAAGACATGCGCCGCGGTGCAACCGCGCAGCCTCAGTGAGCCTGGTTCGTCATGCGGGCCGTGGTCGATACGAACGTTCTGATCAGCGCCTGTCTGAAAGTCGAGTCATCGCCTCG
>JAYUEJ010000199.1:0-6589 GCA_043739265.1 Rhodopila sp.
CTCCGGCTTGCCTCCGTGTTAAAACTGAAAACCGAATGAACGAACGCGCGATTTGCCCGCTCCCCCTGGCCGGGACACCACGCTTGTCACCCCGCCCGGGCGGCGATCGCGCAGCACGCATTGATAAAATCTGATACAGACTAAGTGGTTCGCTAATAAATTCATTGCAAAACACGCCCTAATCCGGCCCATCTGGCGCGACGCCCTCCGCCGGTCCAACGCACAGAACGGTGCATCCTGCGAGAATTGCCTGGTTCACCCGATTGCCCAGCGCCGAAACGCGTTCACGGTATGAATATCCGGCGCAATCCGACATAATGGGGTTACAATTCACCGGCAGGGTAAGGACCATGTTGTCAAAATCGATGTTGGTTTTATGCCGAACGACCGCCGCGCTGCTCGTGTTCGCGGCGATGGCGGGCTGGGCGAGCAGTCCCGCTCAGGCCCGGGTTTTCATCGGAGTCGGCATTCCGTTATTCGGACCGGGCTACTTTCCACCGCCGGTCTATTATCCACCGCCGCCGGTATATTACGCCCCCCCGCCGCCGCCTGTATATTACGCGCCCCCGCCGCCGGTGTATTACGCGCCCCCGCCGCCGGTTTATTATACCCCGCCGCAAAGCTATGCTCCTGCCCCTGATCTGGCGCCCGCCCGAATCGGCCGGGCTAATGCGGGTCAGGCCGGGGCGGGTCAGGCCTGCTATGCAGGCGCCTACGTCTGCCCAATGGATCGCCCGGTCGCATCTGGTGGAAGCTGTTATTGCGCGGGCAATGGCGGGCAAAAAGTCTGGGGGCGGGCGAACTGATGGCGGCGGGCCAGGACAGCCCGCCACCTACAACGGGCAACCGGGAGGTTACCGGCACCATGATCGGTCATTCCGAAACCGAACCATCGCCAGCCGCCGCCATTGAGGATTACGCGTTGATCGGCGATTGCCACACGGCCGCATTGGTCAGCAAGGCAGGCTCGATCGACTGGCTGTGCTGGCCCCGCTTCGACAGCCCCGCCTGCTTCGCCGCCCTGCTCGGTTCCCCCAAAAACGGACGCTGGCGGATCACGCCCGCCGAGACCCCGACCCGAGTGGCAAGGCGCTATTGGCCAGGGACAATGATCCTGGAAACGCTGTTCGAAACCGCGTCGGGATCGGTCGCGCTGATCGATTTCATGGCGATGGGACAAGCCTCCATCGTCCGTATCGTCGAAGGCCGCGGCGGTTCGGTCGCGATGCGGTTCGACCTGTGCCTGCGCTTCGAATACGGATCGGCGGTGCCATGGGTAACGCGGCTGAGCCACGGCGGCGGAATCAAGGCGGTCGCCGGCCCCGATCAGGTGATATTGCACAGCGACATCAAACTGCATGGGAAGGCGATGACCACGGTGGCCTCGTTCACCGCGGAACCCGCCAGCCGCACCCGGTTCGTGCTGACGCATGCGGCGTCGCATCTGGCGCAGCCGGTTCCGCCGCAAGCCGATCGGGCGCTGGAGGACACCGCGTCCGCCTGGACCGAATGGTCCGGCCGCTGCACCTGTCACGGGCCCTATCGAACAGAGGTGCAGCGATCGCTGCTGACCCTGAAGGCGCTCAGCTACGCCCCCACCGGCGGCATCGTCGCCGCCCCGACGACGTCCTTGCCGGAACAGCCCGGCGGGTCACGCAACTGGGACTATCGCTTTTGCTGGCTGCGCGACGCGACCTTCACCCTCATGGCGCTGATGCATGCGGGGTATCGCGAGGAAGCGCAGGCCTGGGGCGCGTGGCTGCGCCGCAGTGTCGCCGGCAGCCCGTCGCAGTTGCAGACACTGTACGGCATCGCGGGCGAGCGCGGGGTGCGGGAGTGGGAGGTGCCGTGGCTGACCGGCTACCATGGCGCCAGCCCGGTCCGCGTCGGCAATGCGGCCAGCAGCCAGCTTCAGCTCGATGTCTATGGCGAACTGATCGATGCGTTGTATCAGGAGGCAACCCTCGGCCTGGTTCGTCCGACCGAAAGCTGGGCACTGCAACGCTCGCTGATCGGCCATCTTGAAACAGTCTGGATGCAACCGGATGAGAGCATCTGGGAAGTCCGCGGCGGGGCGCGGCATTTCACCTTTTCCAAGGTGATGGTGTGGGTCGCGCTGGACCGCGCTATTCGTGGCGCCGAAGCCTTCGGCCTGCCCGCACCGCTGGAACGGTGGCGCGCACTGCGAACGCGAATCCATGAAACCGTATGCCGCGACGGTTTCAACCAAAATCTCGGCACGTTCGTGCAGTCGTTCGGGGGCGACACGCTCGATGCCAGCCTGCTGCTGTTGCCGTTGGTCGGGTTCCTGCCGCCGGACGATCCGCGAATCGAAGGCACCGTCGCGGCGATCGGGCGCGACCTGATGGCGGACGGATTGATCCGGCGCTATCGAACCGGCGAAACCCGGGACGGCCTGCCGGGCGGCGAGGGCGTCTTCCTCGCCTGCAGCTTCTGGTACGTCGATAATCTCGTGCTGCAAGGCAAGCACCAACAGGCATGTGACATGTTCGACCGGTTGCTGGCGTTGACCAACGATGTCGGTCTGCTGGCCGAGGAATACGATCCGGCCGGGAAGCGTCAGCTTGGCAACTTCCCGCAGGCATTCTCGCATTTGGCGCTGATCAACAGTGCCCTGAACCTGGACAGCCATGCCGGGCCGGCCGTTCGGCGAAGCCAATGCGATGGACCCGCGAACGCCGTTTAACACGATGGCGTTCGGCATTTAGCCGATGGTATTGCGCGCCGGGTTGGCGGGCGTGGGCCGAACCAAGACCAATACCGCCCGCCCGTTGACCCGTGCTTCAGGGTCAACGGGCAGGCGGTTGGCATAACTTTCAATTGGCCGGCGGGATCAGGATTTCCAGCACATCCGCCATGTGATCGAACAGCATCGTACGCCCCATCGCCGGCTGCACGACGATCCCGTCGCACGAACGCCAAAGCATCCAGCGCCGGAATGCTCGGGTGCGGTCGTACAGTCCCAGAAGTTCTTCGTATTCGTCGCCCTCGGCGCAGACATCGAGTTCGATCGCCATGCGCAGATCATGGAAATCGGCCCATCCCCGCAGCATCAGTAAATCGGGAATGTCGAACGACAGGCCGGTTGGCACTTTAACGGACGCGCGGGGTAATTGCATCGGAACCTCCTTCACGACGACCGTAAACCGGCCGGTAAACTCACGAACATGTGATTATCTGTGTCACGCGGCCGTGATCTAACAAAGCGTTTATTTTGACAGATATACTCTGCCAACGATCCTTTTCAATCATGTGACATAACCGATGACCTTTTGCCCGTAACTAGCTGAAAATCAATTTCATCATTTCTAATTCAATGCGCTAATATACTTTTTCGTCAATCGCATTAATTGCGCCAGATCGTTCCTAATCGTTCATTATTTCGTGAACGGGACAGAATTGATACAATTCTGTGTGATTTATTCAAGTTGGCGTGTACTCACCAGCCTGTTATCGACGCCGCTAACAACAGGAGCCTTCCGTGCGCCAAACTGCTTCCAAGGTCCCGTCCGCAATCCAAACGCGCCCGCTCAGGACCGACCAGCTGGTGAAGGCGACACAGGACGATCGCTACCTCATGAAACGCGGCCTGGTCCACGGCGTGATTCTCTCACTCCTGGTATGGGTCGCCGCCGGCACCCTGGCCTTCACTCTGCACTGACGGCCCCGGGTTCGGACGCGACCGCACGCGGGATGGCCGTCCGGCGGCCGGCCAGACGCTCCAGCGTCAAATAGATCACAGGCGTTGTGTACAGCGTCAGCATCTGTGACACGATCAGCCCGCCTACGATCGCGATCCCCAGCGGGCGGCGCAGTTCGGAACCGGTGCCGAACGCCAACGCCAGAGGCAACGCACCGAGCAAGGCCGCCAGAGTCGTCATGGTGATCGGACGGAACCGCTCCAGGCACGCGGTATGGATCGCGTCGAACGGCGACATACCGCGCTGACGCTCTGCCTCCAGCGCGAAATCGACCATCATGATGGCGTTCTTCTTGACGATCCCCATCAGCAGGATGATGCCGATCATGCCCATGACCGACAGGTCCGTGCCGGTCGCCCACAGCGCCAGCAGCGCGCCCAGTCCGGCCGACGGCAATGTGGAAATGATCGTCAGCGGGTGCAGCAGGCTTTCGTAGAGCACGCCCAGCACGATGTAGATGGAGACCAGCGCGGCAGCGATCAGCAACGGCTGGGTGGACAGGGACTGTTGTAAAAACCGGGCATTTCCGGCGAATTCGGTCCGCACCTCCTCCGGCATCCGCAGCGCGGCGGAGGCTTCCTGAACCGCGGTCTCGGCCGTGCTCAACGCCACCCCGGGTGCGAGGTTGAAGCTGATCGTCGCCGCCGGAAACTGGCCTTGATGGCGCACCGCCAACGGCGCAGTGCCACGTTCAAACCGCGCCACCGACGACAGCGGCACCTGCGCCCCGCCCGCCGCGCCGACATAGATGCGATCCAGCAGCGACGGATCGACCTGCAGCGCGGGGTCGATCTCCAGCACCACCTTATACTGATTGCGTTGGGCGTAGATCGTCGAAACCTGACGTTGCGAGTATGCGTTGTTCAGCGCGTTGTCGATCGCGGCGACACTCACCCCCAGCCTGGCGGCGGCATCGCGGTCGATCGTCACGTTGACCTGCGGCCCCGCCTTGTCCTGGTCCGAGGTGACATCCACCAGCCCCGGAGTCGCCTTCAACCTGTCTTCCAGTGCCTGCGCCCAGTACCGCATCGTACCGAGGTCCTGCGTCACCAGTGCATACTGGTATTGCGATCCGCCCTGCCGCCCGCCACCGCGCAAATCCTGGGCGGAAAACAGGAAACTCTGGATACCGTCAACCCGCCCGAGTTTCGCCCGCAGGCGATTGATCACGTCGTCAGACGAAATGCCACGCGCCTGCCGCGGCTTAAGGCCGATGGTCAGATCCCCGCGGTTGATCGAATCCCAACCCGATGCCACGCCGACCTCGGAGGCAACCGTAGCGACCGCCGGATCGGCCAGCACCACATCGGCCACCTGGCGTTGCAGATCGACCATCGTTTGGAAGGACACATTGGGATCGGCAACCGTCGAACCCTTGATGATCCCCGTGTCCTGCTACGGCATGAAGCCTTTCGGCACCAGACCGTACATCCGCACCGTCAGCACGACGATCAGCGCAGTGATCAGCAGCATGAACAGCCGGTGCGCCAGGGCCCAATCCAGCGTGCGGGCATAAAAGCGTTCGACGCCGTTCAGCACCCGGTCGATGCCGCGCCAGACGCGCCCGTGGCCACAAGCCGGCGCGGCGACGTTCATATAACGCGCGCAGATCATGGGCGTCAGCGACAGCGAAACAACGGCCGACACCGCAATCGCCATGGTCAACGTCATGGCGAATTCGTGGAAAAGCCGCCCCAGCAGCCCACCCATGAAGATCAAGGGGATGAAGACCGCGACCAGGGAAATGCTGATCGACATCACCGTGAAGCCGATCTGCCGAGCCCCCAGCAGCGCGGCCTGCAGCGGTGGCATGCCGCGTTCGGCGTGGCGCACGATGTTCTCGATCATCACGATCGCATCGTCCACCACGAATCCAACGGACACCGTCAGTGCCATCAGCGAGAAATTGTCGATCGTGTAGCCCATGAACCACATGCCGGCGAGAGTCCCGCTGATCGAAAGCGGCACGGTGACGGCGGCGGCAAGCGTCGGTATTCCCCGGCGCATGAACACCGCCACCACCATCAGCACCAGCGCGATGGTGATCAACATCGTCCACTGCACGTCCTCCAGGCTCGCTCGGATGGTGGTGGTACGGTCGGAGATGACGGAAACCTGGATCTCCGGCGGCAGCCATCGCATCAGTTGCGGCAGCAAGGCCCGCAATCCGTCGGCCGTTTCGATGACGTTGGCACCGGCTGCCTTGGTGATCGTCAGCAGGATGGCCGGCTGCTTGCCGTCCCAGGCGGCCAAACGCGTGTTGGCGGTGGCGTTGACGACGCTGGCGACGTCGGACAGGCGCAGAGTGGCGCCCTTGCTTGTCTTGATGACCAGCGGCCGGTATTGCGCGGCCTGCCACATCTGGCCGTTGATGCCGATCGTTTCGGCGACATCGGCTCCCTGAAAGCCGCCCAGCGGCTCCAGCACATTGGCGCCGCGCACCGCCGCATAGACATCCTGTCCCGACAGCCCGGAAGCGGCCAGCCGCTGTGGGTCCAGCCGAATACGCACCGCCGGCTTCTCGGCCCCGTTCACCTTCACCTGAGCGACGCCCGGCGCCTGCGACAGGCGCTGTGCCAGCACGGTGTCGGCGGCGTCATAGATTTGCGCCGTCGATAGCGTGGCGGATGACAACGCGATCTGCAGGATCGGCGCGTCGGCCGGATTGAATTTCCGGTAATACGGCCGGGTCGGCAGATCCGGCGGCAAATCCGCCGTGGCCGCGTTGATCGCCGCCTGCACGTCGTGCGCGGCGCCGTTGATGTCGCGATCGATGTCGAACTGGATGACGATGGAGCTATTGCCGATCGACGAGGTCGAGGTGATCTCCGTCACCCCGGCGATTTCCCCCAGACGGCGTTCCAGCG
>JAYUEJ010000200.1:0-2174 GCA_043739265.1 Rhodopila sp.
TACTGGCCCGCCTTCCTGATGGCCGCCGGCGTGCCGCTTCCGAAGCGGGTTTCCTCGAACGGCTGGTGGGTGGCGGACGGCGAGAAAATGTCCAAATCCCTCGGCAACGTTATCGAGGCCGGGCAACTGGTCGAAACCTATGGGCTGGACCAGATCCGCTATTTCCTGCTGCGGGAAAAGCCGTTTGGTGCCGATGGGTCCATGAGCCATCCGGCGATCGTCACCCGCATCAACGTGGATCTGGCGAACGATCTGGGAAATCTGGCGCAACGGTCGTTGTCGCTGATCGCCCGCAATTGCGGCGGACTGCTTCCGCCACGCGGTGCCCCGACCGAGGATGACACCGCTCTGCTAACCGCCGCCGACGCATTGCTCGACCTGCTCCGGACCAACATCGATCGCCAGACTTTTCACGAAGGGCTGGAGGAAGTCTGGAAAATCATCCGCGCCGCCAACGGCTACATCGATCGCCAGGCGCCCTGGGCCCTGAACAAGACAGACAAAGTCCGCATGGGCGAGGTCCTGCGGGTTCTCGTCGATACCATCCGCGTGATCGCAACCCTGCTACAGCCCGTTATGCCCGCCAGCATGGCCAGGATGCTCGACCAGCTCGGCGTTGCACCCGACGCGCGAACCTTCACGGCGCTGGCGACCCCGTTGACGGACGGCCAAATCTTACCACCTCCACAGGGTGTCTTCCCCCGCTACGTGGAGCCTGCCGCCTGATGCTCGTGGATAGCCACTGCCACCTGGACTACTTCACACCGTTGGAACTGCCGGATGTTTTTGCACGCGCCGCCGCCGCCGGCGTGGGCGAAATGGTAACCATCGGCACGACCATGGCCCAATCCGAGCGCCTGCCGCCGATGACCGAGGCTTTTTCGAACCTGTGGTGTACGATCGGCGTTCACCCGCACCACGCCGCCGAGGCGCCCATCCCAACGCCCGAAGCGCTGGCCAAAATGGCGCGCCACCCCAAGGTCATCGGCATCGGCGAGTCCGGGTTGGACTATTTCTACGACCGCTCCCCCAGGGACATTCAGGCCGAGAACTTCCGGGCGCATATCCGCGGCGCCCGTTTGGCCGGCGTGCCGTTGTGCATCCATGCGCGTGATGCCGACGACGATATCGCGTTGATATTGAAAGAAGAGCGGGACAGGGAAGGGGGGTTCGATTTCCTCCTGCACTGCTTCAGCTCGACCCGTCGGCTGGCGGAGGCGGCGCTGGAGATGGGCGGGTACGTCAGTTTCTCCGGCATTCTGACCTTCCCCCGGTCCACTGACCTTCGGGAGATCGCCCGCGACGTGCCATTGGACCGGCTGCTGGTGGAAACTGATGCGCCCTATCTGGCGCCCATGCCGTTTCGCGGTAAGCGCAACGAGCCGGCATGGGTCGCCCACACGGCCAAGGTGCTGGCCGAGGTCCGCGGTTTGACGCCGGACGCGATCGCCACCTTAACCACCGCCAACTTCCGCCGGTTATTCCGAAAAACCACCGCATGAAGGTGACGCTGCTGGGAACCGGAGGCTCCGCCGGCGTGCCCATGATCGGTGGTGCCGATGGCAGCGGCGATTGGGGCGACTGCGATCCCGCGGAACCGAGGAACCGCCGCACACGATCGTCCATAGTCATCGAAAGCGAGGATCATCAACGGCTTCTCGTCGATACCTCGCCCGATTTGCGCGGCCAACTGCTGGATTGCCGCATTCCCGGGGCGGATGCGATCCTGTTCACCCACGCCCATGCCGACCACATCACCGGGCTCGACGACGTGCGTATTCTGAATCGCATCGCCAACCGTCCATTGCCGGCTTTCGCCACGCCGGAGACCCTGGCGGAACTCGCCCGTCGCTTCGGCTATGCGTTCAGACCTTGGAATACCCCGCACTTTTATCGCCCTGTTCTGGAAGCAAAACCGATCGAACCAGGCGCTGTTTTCGACACCGCCGGCCTGTCGGTCCGCGTCTTCACCCAAAACCACGGCCGCATGCAGACGCTGGGCCTTCGGATCGGTAATTTCGCTTACTCCACTGATGTCGTTGAATTAGACGACGACGCCTTTGCGGCACTCAAGGGCGTGGACACCTGGGTCGTGGACTGTTTCCTGCGGAACGGGCCGCATTGGACACACGCCGACCTGAACACCGTTTTAGGCTGGGTGGAACGGTTAAAGC
>JAYUEJ010000201.1:0-6573 GCA_043739265.1 Rhodopila sp.
GCGGCATGCACGACGATCGTATCGCCAGCCTTCACCGTATAGGTCCGGCGCAGAAGATACTGGGCGGTCATACCTTGCAGCATCATCGCGGCGCCGGTCTGAAAGCTAATGTTATCCGGCAGCTTCATCAGTCGATCGGCGGGGATCGCGCGTTCGGTGGCGTAACCGCCCAGTGGGCCGGCATAGGCCACCCGGTCGCCGACGGCGACGCTTGTGACGTTGGCGCCGACGGCGAGGACTGTACCGGCGCCCTCCTGCCCGATGATCAGCGGCAGGTTCGGCGCCTTGTACAACCCGGTGCGGAAATACACGTCGATGAAGTTCAGGCCGATCGCTTCGTGCTTGATCAGCGCCTCACCAGGGCCGGGTTCGGGCGTCGGTACGTCCTCCCACAGCATGACCTCTGGGCCGCCATTGGCGTGGATGCGGATCGCCTTTGTCATGTCGTATCTCCCTGCGACGAGTGGTTCAGATCAAAACTCGGTTCGGATTTTCCAAAGCCAGCAGCCAGCGTTTGGTGGGTTGTCCGTCGCCACCGGAGTAGCCGCCAATGTGCGTGGCCGCAACAACCCGATGACATGGAATGATCAACGGGATCGGATTACGCCCATTGGCCTGCCCAACCGATCGTGCGCTGCCGCCCGCCTTGCGCGCGATATCCTGATAGCTGCACGTCTCGCCATACGGAATGTCGCACAGCGCCTGCCATACCCCGCGCCGGTACGCCGTCCCGTCCGGGGCCAGTTTCAGGTCGAATGCGGTCAGCTCGCCGTCGAAATACGCCTGGAGCTGTTCACGCGCGCGCTGCAAAATGGGTGACGGGGCCTGCTCCGGCACCCAGCCCCAATCCAGCGAGACGATCGCTCCGTCTTCCTCGAAGACGGTGATGTCTCCCACCGGCGTATGCAGCGAAAGCTGTGGCACAGGCGACCATCCAAATTACGAAGAGGTAGATGCGAAGCCGGGCTTCAGGCGGCTGTCAAGGGTCGCGCCATCACGACCGGTTGGCGCCTGGCACCCAAAGGACGTCCTCGGCGGCATTTTCGTTGAGTGCGCGGGCGAGAACGAAAAGATGGTCCGAAAGCCGATTGAGATAGCGCTGGACCACCGGATTAACGTCATTGACCGCTAACACCGTCCGTTCGGCCCGCCGTGCGGCGACGCGGGCCAGGTGGGCGAACGAAGCCGCATCCGTGCCGCCCGGCAGGATGAAGCTTTTCAACGCGGGCAGCGCCGTGTTCATCTGATCGACCTCGGTCTCGAGGCGGGTCACGGCGGCGTCCGTGACGCGAAGCCGGTCGCCGCTCGTCCCCGGTACGCACAAATCGGCGCCCACATCGAACAGATCGTTTTGTAGCCTTGCCAGCATCGCGTCTTCCGCCGTTCGTGTTCGGGTATAGATGCGCAAAACGCCGATGCAGGCGTTCACTTCATCGACGGCACCCATCGCCTCGATCCGCGGATCGGTTTTCGCCACCCGCGAGCCATCGCCCAGCGACGTCTCTCCGTTATCGCCGCCTTTTGTCACGACTCGATCGATACGCACCATGATGAGGATTCCTGTGGTTTGAGAACTCTGTCGTCTCAGCTTGCGGCATCCTGCGACGACCGTGTTCTAGACGACCGGTCTCTAATCGTCCCCGAAAATGAAGCGGAATGGGAAATCGGAGGGGATGGCGCGGCCATCTTTCATCGCCGGACGGAAACGCCATTTTCGGGCGGCGGCAACCGCCGCCTGATCCAGGGCCACAATACCCGACCGTTCCCGCATCTCGATACCGGTTACAAGGCCATTTCCCCCCACATGAATCACGATCACCACCGATCCATGTTGGCCCTTCATTGCCGCTTCCGCCGGATAGTCCGGGGGCCGATTCCGGAACCTGCTGTCAGGTATCGCCGGGATGACATGATCGCCTGAAATAATTGCATCGAAATCGCCGGCTGCGTCTCTTAGGTCGATCAGCGGCGCCGTCTGCGTGGCGGGCGCCGCCGATTGCGCCGGATCCTGTTTCGCGGCTGGTTGAGCGTCAGTGTTGGTGGCCTCGGGTGGCATTTGCCTGATGCGCGGTGGCGCCGGTTCATCCCCCGGGGGTTGCGCGACAGGGTCCGCAACCGTGGGCGCACCCGGTTGCGTCGGTGTAGTCTTGGCCTCCTCTTGCGGGGATTCAGGCTTCCGGGGGGGTGGCGGTTTGCTGTCGATCGGCTGACCGCCCTTGTTGGACTCGGCCCCCTTCTGCTCCAGCAGCACGAATTCGATGGTCCCCTGTTCCTGCGGCCGAATATCGTCCGGCAGGAGGCGCGGCAGCAAGAAGATCAGAAGCGCCACGGCGAGGTGGACGCAGACCGACAGAAGTACCGCGATCAATGCAAAGCGGCGGTAACGCGACACCATCCGCGGGTTCCGCCGCCGTTCAGGTTCGAATTCCGGCGCTGAAATCGTCTGCGGCGTCATCATGCGTCAGTGTTGTGTGGTTCCATGTAGCGGCACAATCGGGTTTTTGACACCCGGATCACGGCGGTTTCGCCGCAGTCGTAGGGGCGTTGGTCTGCTTACCAACATACACCCTCCGCCCAAGGCCATGATCGACGCGCTGGACCAAATGCATCGGCTGAAGGGCGCATCACCGCAAGGGGAGACGCTGACTCGCGACGCAGCCCGCTACCGCACGTATTTCCCGCATCTGCTCATTATCGCCCCCATCTGCTCATTATCGTCCCCGGAGAATTGACGCTCCAAGTCCATCCCTGCTTACCTCTCCGCCATGGATAAAGATCTCCCCATCGTCGATGCCCACCACCATCTGTGGGACCTCGAATCCGCCCTCCGCTACCCCTGGCTGGAATCAGGCGAACACCAATGGCTCGGTGACTATTCCCGCATCTGCCGCACCTACCTCCCGGCTGAATACCGCCGCGACACCGCGCTGCACACCGTGGTCGCCACCGTCCACATCGAGGCCGAGGCCGACCGCTCCCAACAGCTCGCGGAAACCGAGTGGCTAACCCGCATCGCCGCCGAAACCGGCATGCCCAACGCCATCGTCGCGCACGCCTGGGTCGATACTCCCGACGCCGAGGATATTATCGCCGCCCAGGCAGCCAACCCGATGGTGCGCGGCATCCGCACCAAACCGATCATCGCCACCGGCCCGAATGATTCGGTGCGCGGCGAGAAACGCAGCCTGCAAGACCCCGTCTGGCGCAAAGGCCTCGGCCTGCTGACCAAACACAACCTGTCCTGGGATTTGCGCGTCCCCTGGTATCATCTGGAAGAAGCCGCCGAAGTCTGCCGCGAACACCCGAATCTGCGCATCGTCCTGAACCACACCGGCTACCCGCTGGACCGATCGAAAGAGCAGCTTGCGGTTTGGAAACGCGGCATGGAGGCGCTGGCCTGCTGCCCGAACGTCTCGTGCAAAATCTCCGGCCTGACGGTAATGGGCAAACCCTGGACGCTGCAGGTCAACGGGGCTGTCATCCGCGAAACGATCGGGATGTTCGGGGTCAACCGCTGCATGTTCGCCTCGAACTTTCCGGTGGACGGCGTCAAGGCAAGCTGGGACTGGATTTTTTCGCAGTTCAAATACGTCACGGCGGGGTTGCCGCACGAAGACCGGCGGAAGCTGTTCGCCGAAAATGCGCTGGCGTTTTATCGGATCGACCTGCCCTGAATTGTCATTGCGAGCAGCGCGGCAACGCGGCAATCTGCCGAACCGAGCGCACTCCCCCGGGGGGCGGGGCGCCGCGTGGCCGTACTCCTCACAACGCCACGGCAACAATGACAAAGCAAGGCGGTCGGACACCCGCGATCAGGATTGAACCATGAATGAACGGCGGCCCGCGCATCTGGCGACCCTGGAGGCCGAAAGCATTCAGATAATCCGCGAAGTCGCCGCCCAGGCCGCAAGGCCGGCGCTGCTCTATTCGATCGGCAAGGATTCCTCGGTCCTGCTGCACCTGGCCCGCAAGGCGTTCTACCCCGCCAGGCCGCCATTTCCGCTGGTGCATATCGACACCACCTGGAAATTCCGCGCGATGATCGACTTCCGGGACGCCACCGTGCGTCGCCTTGGCCTGGACCTGCGCATCCACACTAATCCCGACGGCATCCGGGACAACATTAATCCGTTCGATCACGGCGGCGCCTACACCCAAATCATGAAAACCGACGCGCTGAAGCAGGCCCTCACATCCGGAAACCACGATTTCGCCATCGGCGGCGCCAGACGCGACGAGGAACGGTCACGCGCCAAGGAACGCATTTTCTCGATCCGGGCACCCGGTCATGCCTGGGACCCGAAGCGCCAGCGGCCGGAGTTGTGGCATCTCTACAACGGCCAATTGGCCCCCGGAGAAACCATGCGGGTCTTCCCGCTGTCCAATTGGACCGAACGCGATGTGTGGACATACATCGCGGCCGAGGCCATCGACGTGGTGCCGCTGTATTTCGCCGCCATGCGACCCACGGTGATGCGGGGCGGCCAAATGATCGTCGTCGATGACGATCGCATGCGCTTGCAGCAAGGTGAAACCCCGGTGCATCGCATGGTGCGTTTTCGGTCCCTGGGATGCTACCCGCTATCGGCCGCGGTGGCCTCCGATGCCGCCGACATGGATGCGTTGCTGGCCGAAATGCAGGTCACTCGCGAGTCCGAACGCGTCGGCCGGCTGATCGACCAGGACCAGGACTCCTCGATGGAACGCAAGAAGCGCGAGGGGTATTTCTAATGCCTGATTCAGTCCTGCGCGTCCTGACCTGCGGCAGCGTCGATGACGGCAAATCGACCCTGATCGGCCGCCTGCTGTTCGAATGCGGCACCATCCCCGACGACGTGATGGCGGCGTTGGAACGCGACTCGCAGCGCTTCGGCACCGTCGATGGAGCGACCGACTACGCGCTGCTGGTCGATGGCCTGGAAGCCGAACGCGAACAGGGCGTGACCATCGACGTCGCCTACCGGTTCTTCGAAACGCCGGCCCGCCGCTTCATCCTGGCCGACACGCCCGGCCACCAGCAATACACCCGCAACATGGTCACCGGCGCATCGACCGCCGATCTGGCCATTCTGCTGATCGATGCGCGCAAAGGCATCCTGCCGCAGACCCGCCGCCACGCCGCGATCGCATCGCTGCTTGGCATCCGGCAAGTGGTGCTGGCGGTCAACAAGATGGACCTGGTCGATTTTCATGAATCGGTCTTCGCCGCCATCAGGCAAGACTTCCGCGCGCTGCTGGGTAAACTGGCGTTCGATCGGGTCACTCCGATTCCGATCTGCGCCCGCGCTGGCGACAACGTCACAAGCCACAGTGCGCGGATGCCCTGGTACGCCGGCCCGACGCTGCTGCGAGCTCTGGAAACCGCCGATCCGGCGTCAACCCCGGCAGGCCCTTTCCGCATGCCGGTGCAATACGTGAACCGCCCCGACCACACGTTCCGCGGCTATGCCGGCACCATCGCCGCCGGACGGCTGCGGCCCGGCGACGTCCTGGTCAACGCCGCCGCTCACACCGAAGCCGCCGTCGTCCGCATCGTCAGCATGGATGGCGACCGAGCGGAGGCAGGCCCCGGCGATCCCGTCACCCTGGTGTTGGACCGCGAGATCGATATCTCCCGCGGCGATGTCCTGTCGGCCAATCCAGCACCGGCAACAGCCGACGGCATCGATAGCTGGGTGGTCTGGATGGACGACACCCCGCTTTTCCGAGGCCGCGCCTACCTTCTGATGCTCGGCACCAAAACCGTGGTGGCGACGGTGACCGACATCACCACCCGACTGGATATGGAGACGCTGGAAGACGTCAGCGTCCGCGAACTGGCGCTGAATGAGATCGGCCGAGTCTCGATTTCCCTCACCCATCCCGTGGTGTGCGAGCCATACGAGACCAGCCGCGAACTCGGCGGCTTCATCCTGATCGACCGGCTGACCAGGGGCACGGTCGGCGCCGGGATGATCACCGCGATTCGGACGCGCAATGCCGATATCGTCTGGCACCGGATGGACGTGGACAAGACGGCGCGATCGCTGATGAAGGCTCAGAAGCCGGCGGTGCTATGGTTCACCGGCCTGTCAGGCGCCGGTAAATCGACCATCGCCAACGAGGTCGAAAAGCGGCTCCATGCGCTCGGCCACCACACCATGACCCTGGACGGCGACAATGTCCGCCACGGGCTGAACCGCGACCTGGGATTCTCGGAGGCCGATCGCGTGGAAAATATCCGCCGTATAGCCGAGGTGGCGAGACTGTTCGTGGAGGCCGGCCTGATCGTGATCGTGTCGTTCATCTCCCCCTACCGAGCCGAACGGATGCTGGCCCGTGATCGGGTTGGCGCGGAAGAGTTTCTGGAAATCTTCGTCGATACCCCAATCGAGGAATGCCGGCGGCGCGATCCGAAGGGGCTGTATGAAAAAGCCGACAGCGGCCAAATCCGGAACTTTACCGGTGTCGATGCCCCGTACGAGGAACCGTTGGACCCGGAAATCCGATTGCGGACCTTGGAATGCGATCCGGACGCGTTGGCCGATGAGGTTATCGCGGAACTGCGGACACGGGAAATTATCGCGTGAGGGG
>JAYUEJ010000202.1:0-6573 GCA_043739265.1 Rhodopila sp.
ACCCCTATTTGAACGTCGATCCGGGCACCATGAGCCCGTACCAGCACGGCGAGGTGTTCGTTACCGATGACGGCGCCGAAACCGATCTGGACCTCGGGCATTACGAGCGCTTCACCGGCGTGCATGCCACCAAGGCGGACAACGCCACCACCGGGCGCATCTACCAGGACGTGATCGCCAAGGAACGCCGCGGCGACTATCTGGGCGCCACGGTGCAGGTGATCCCGCACATCACCGACGCCATCAAGGAAGCGGTGGTGCGCCAAACCGCCGAATTCGACTTCGTGCTGGTGGAGATCGGCGGCACGGTCGGCGACATCGAAAGCCTGCCGTTCCTGGAAGCCATCCGCCAATTGGGCAACGAACTGGGGCACGAAGGTGCGATGTTCGTGCATCTGACCCTGGTGCCCTACATCAAATCGGCCGGCGAACTGAAAACCAAGCCTACTCAACATTCGGTCAAGGAACTGCTGAACGTCGGCATCCAGCCGCAAATGCTGCTGTGCCGCTGCGACCGCCCGATCCCGGAAAATGAGCGCCGCAAGATCGCGCTGTTCTGCAATGTGCGTCAGTCCGCGGTGATCCCGGCGCTGGACGTCGCCACAATCTATCAGGTGCCGATCGCCTACCATGAAGAAGGCATGGACCGCGAAGTGCTGCGCCATTTCGGCCTGCCATGCGACGCCGAACCGGATCTGTCCCGCTGGCGGCGGATTGTCGAGAACGTGCAGACTCCGGAAGGCGAGGTCCGTATCGCCGTCGTCGGTAAATATACCAACCTGCTGGACAGCTATAAGTCGCTGGCCGAGGCCCTGACCCATGGCGGCATCGCCAACCGGGTGAAAGTGAGCCTGGAATGGGTCGATAGCGAAATTTTCGAGCAACCCGACACCGTCCATCGCCTGGAAGGCGTCCACGGTATCCTGGTCCCCGGCGGCTTCGGCGAACGCGGCACCCCCGGCAAGATCGAGGCCGTCCGCTTCGCCCGCGAACGCAATGTCCCCTTCTTTGGCATTTGCTTCGGCATGCAGATGGCGGTGATCGAGGCGGCACGGAACCTCGCCGGGATGCCGGACGCGTCCTCCACCGAGTTCGGCGCCTGCGACACCCCCGTCGTTGGTCTGCTGACCGAATGGGCCCGCGGCAACCAAATCGAACGCCGCTCGGAGGCCGACGCGAAGGGCGGCACGATGCGGCTCGGCGCATACCCGGCTATGCTCGGGGAGGGCAGCCTGGTCCGCTCGATCTACGGCGGCGCGCCGGTGATCGAGGAACGCCACCGCCACCGCTACGAAGTGAACGTCAATTTCCGCGCCAGGCTGGAGGCGACCGGTTTGCGGTTCTCCGGTATGTCCCCCGATGGGGTGTTACCCGAAATCATCGAACTACCGGGCCACCCGTGGTTCGTCGGCGTGCAATACCACCCGGAGCTGAAGTCGAAACCATTCGCGCCCCACCCGCTGTTTGCGGGTTTCATTGCCGCGGCGGTGCGTCAGGCACGGCTGGTCTAGGGGTACTCGGTTGCGCGGTGGGCGGTTGCGCGGTGGGCGGTTGCGCGCCACATCGGTGCGCTCCTCGCGGTGAGCTTTGATCAATGAACCGTCGGCCGCCAGCCTGTGTTCAGACGACGCGTTACGCCTGTTCCAGCGCCAACAGCCCCTTCATCTGTTCGATGGTCGCCCGAGCCATCGCGGCCAACCCGGTGTCACCGGCACTGCTGACAGGGTGCCCGATCACCGCGAACGGGTAATCCGGCATCCCCAACACCCGGCTCATCAACGCAGCCGCACTCACGAACCGCGTGGTCATCACGGCGACGGCGGGAACCCCCAGGCGTTCGGCAACGATTGAGTCATGCAGACTGCACGACGAGCAGCTTCCTCAGTCACCGATGCCGGTGATGACGGCATCCCAGTTCGCGATCTCGGTCACGATGTAACCATCCGCCGGTGCGCTGTAGTTCGACTTCACCCGGCCGACGACGTTGGCCACACCGAATTCCGCCCGCAACATCCTGTCGAGGTGTGCGAAGTAACCCTTCGTCCCCTCTTTTCCGTTGGAGATGAAGCCAACGGTCTTCCCCCGCAACGACGTGAACCTGGGCGCAAGCTGTCCCAGCGGCGGCACCGATTCGTTGGTGGGATCCAGAACCTGGAAAGCCATGACCGTACCCTTCTTGCGGCGGTAACCATCACCCGTTCGGCGGCTCGCAGTCAACACAGGCCCCGATCGCCATCGTCACCGCCTTGCTCTTGTTCCCGAGCCACGGCGGGACGATCGCGCCGAAGCCGCCCGCGGGTCCTCCAGCGGCGACGACCAGCAGATGATCCGGCGATTCCAGCGCCGGATAGATCGTGTCGCCCCGATCCCGAACCACCGAACCTTTCCCGACATCGGCCCATTCCCGGCGCGGAATGCGCGCCCGGTCATGGATGAAGGCCGCAATATCGGTTTTGCTCCAGCCGGCCGCCTGGAGGTGGTCTCGCAATTGCTTTGGAATCACCAAAGCATAATTGCCGGCGTGCAATGAATAGTGTCGCAGGTTGGCGCGCATCTCGGCAGCGAAGGTTTCCAGGATTTCCTTCGGCTCGGTCGTCCATTCGTTCATGATCTGCCGCGGCGCACCGGCCGCCATCACCGTTACGGCTGAAACCGCCTTCGGCATCCCGCGCTGTTCGGCGACCGACAGCCAACTGCTGTCGTCCTCGTCCTCGGCGACGCAAAAGGTGAACTTGCCGGGATGACCGAGCGTGGAACGATCGATTCCCCCTGGTCGCACCTCTAGAATATTGATCAGCGCCAGGCGCAGCGCCCGGCCGATCACTGCCGTTGCGCGATCGGAATTGCCCAGCGCGTTGAAGCTGCCCGAAGCGCCAATCTCGCGCCGGATGGGACCGTTGAGGACGACAAAGATGGCGCAGCCGCCGGTGCTGGCGGTGGCGCCGTGCAACAGGAATTCCGGTTGCAGCATTGCGGTAAAGGCCGTGAACACGACGGGGAAATGCATCGGCAGGCAACCGGCCATCACGGCGTTGATCGCCAGCTTCTCGGCGGTGACCGCGGTTGCCCGCACCGGCTCGATCCCCAAAATCTGGTCAGGGGGGGTCATCGCCCATTCCAGACACGCTTCGACCGCGTCCCGGGTCGGCGGCACGATCGGCAGCCCGTCGGTCCAGCCGTTGGAATGGTAAAGTTCCTGAACGGCGGAGATATCGTCTGCTTCGTACGTTTTCGATGCGAGTTGCATGTGGTTGGCCCGTTTGCCTTGGCGGTGTCGTGACTTCACCAGCCACAAAAGCACGCGACCGGGGCGTTGTCACCGTCCAGTATTGGCGATTTTCAAGCCAATTCTCTCTACGATGTCGCGCTTGTGTCCGGAACTTGCGCAGGAAAGGATTTGATACGGCCCGGAACCGGCTTAATAATTGCGTTGTGAGCAGTATAGCGACGCATCGTCCGTCGCGATCAAGATTGCGGTCCAGGCCTGATACCGGGCGGTTCATCGCTGGCCGCCAAAGGAGAAATTGTGATTTCGCTGGCAGCGGTCGCTGTCTTCAAGGGCATGAGCAGCCTGGATCTCAGCCGCCTGGAACAGAGTTGTCTGAGTCTGGGGCCAAACGACGGCGCGACGATCTTCACTCAGGGTGATCCGGCCGACGCGATCTATGCGATTACCGGCGGTGACGGACATGTCCGTCTCGGTGCCATCGATCATCACAATAAGGCATTGATGGTCGAAGTAGTTCGGGCCGGGGATATTTTCGGCGAGTTGGGCGTGATCGATGGCCGTTCCCGGTCCGCTTCGGCCGTGGCCAACGGCAAAGTTCAATTGGTGAAAATCCGCGGCGCGGCGTTCCTTGTCGCCCTCGCGCATTGCCCTGCACTGGGGGAGGCGCTCTGCCGCATGTTCGCGCAGCGCCTGCGGCGGACATTCGAACTGCTCCAGGATGCGGCGTTCGAGACGCTGGACGTGCGTTTGGCTCGGCAGATCCTGTATCTCGCGGAACGCACCGGCCGGCCGACACCGCAGGGCTTACGGTTGGCAAACCGCTTCCGCCAGGCCGACCTGGCCGACCTGCTCGGCGCGACGACGCGCAGCATCATTACGATCCTGAACGCCTGGCGTGCCGCCGGTCTGGTCGCTTACGACACCGATCGGGCGCTGCTGACCGTGCTGGATATCGCCGCGCTGCGGACCATTATCGAAGTCGGGCGGGAGCGGTAGGACAGGATCGGGCGCTGGGGAGACACAAGGGCGTGCAGCACCTTCTTGAACCAATATTTATTTGGCAGGGGAAGCAGGAGTCGCCAAAGTTTGGGCCGAAAACCCGGCAGTGATTGACGAACGCCGGCACGCCCCGCGACGGGCGAACTATCAGTCGAAGCCGGCGGACAATTCGATAGTTCCGGTAATGCAACGTCCGTTTCAATCCAAAGACAACAGAAGGACAGCAATCCGTTTGAATTTACCTCAACCTTGCTTGCGGCACCGGTAAAACCACGCTACTTTTTTTGTAAAGCAATGCTGGCTTCCATCAAGCAGTGAGCTTGCCATGCGATGCAGCCAATGCGCGAATGATAACACCCCGGGCAGCAGGTTCTGCGCGAACTGCGGCGTTCCGCTGACGATTGCCTGCGTCGCGTGCGGACGCGACGTCGTTCCGGCCGCCCGCTTTTGCGGCGGGTGCGGCGCGCTCCGGCAAGCACCGGCGCTTGTCGTCGAACCGCATGGCGAACGAAAGCAGGCGACGGTGCTATTCGCCGATATCGTCGGCTCGACCGCAATCATTGCGGAACTCGATGCCGAGTCGGCGATTGAGCGGCTGCAGCCCGTGGTCGCGGCCATGGCGCGGTCCGTGCGGCGCTTCGATGGTACGGTCCTCCGCACGCTGGGCGATGGCCTTAAAGCGGCCTTTGGTGCCCCGCACGCTCGGGAAGGGCACGCGCTTCTCGCTTGCCAGGCAGCGCTTGCCATGCAGGAATCCATGGCGTCCCTGCCGAACCCGACCACGATCAGGATCGGGCTTCACTCTGGCGAGGTGGTCACCGGCGCACTCGACACCGGCGCATCCGTGCAACAGGAAGCGCAGGGCATGACCGCGCACATCGCCAGTCGTGTCGAGCAGGTGGCAGAACCCGGCGGTATCTGCTTGAGCCAGGAATGCCGCGCTTTGGTCAGTTCCTATTGCGACACGACTTCGGCCGGCCTGCGCGTGCTGAAGGGTCTTCGGGCTCCGGTCGAGGTGTTTCGGCTGCTCGGCCTGAAACCTGCGATCGCCAGTCACCAGTTCCGCTACGACGGCCTCGTGCGGCTGTGCGGGCGGGAGACGGAACTGGGGATTCTCAAACAGGCCCTGCTGGACGCGGAACAAGGGGCCGCCAGCGTGATCGGGATCGTCGCACCCGCCGGGATCGGAAAAAGCCGCCTGTGCTATGAGTTTGGCGAATGGTGCCGCAAGCGGCAGGTCGATGTTCTGGAAGCGCGGGCACTTACTTTCGGCCGAGCCACCCCGCTGCTGCCGGTGCTCGAAATGATGCGTGCGTTCTTCCGTATCGTGCCGGGGCTGGAGCCGGCGGATGCGCGTCGGAGGATTGAAGAAAAATTACTTGCCGCCGACTTGTCTTTCGCCGCCGATCTCCCGCTTTTGGCAGATTTTCTCGGCCTGCCGGCACCGGAACTGGCCAGCCAGCGCATCGACCCCAAGGCACGCCACTTACGTCTGCTCGACCACGTCCGCCGCATGGTCAAATCGGGCGGACAACGAACATCGGTAATCATTTTCGAGGACCTGCACTGGCTGGATGAGCCCAGCCACGACTTCGTCGAAGCTATTATCGAGGCGGTGAACGGTACCCATATCGTGATGGTGCTGAACTACCGGCCAGACTGGCGTTCCCCTTGGGCCTCTCTACCGCATTATCGCGAATTGCCACTCCGGGAACTGGACAACCGCGAGACCGATCGGCTGGTCCGCGAGCTGGCCGGGAACGACCCGGCGCTGGACAGGATGATCGAACATGTCGCCCGGCAATGCGGCGGCAACCCGTTTTTCGCGGAGGAACTGGTTCGCGCCCTGGCGCAGGACGGGGTTCTGACCGGCGAGCGTGGCCGGTATCAACTGGCTGCATCCGGCTGGCATGACCCGGTTTTACCGGCAACGGTCGAAGCGGTGATCGGCGCGCGCCTCGATCGTTTGCCCGAGCAGGATAAAGCGGTGCTGCAGATCGGCGCCGTGATCGGCAAGGATTTTTCCCTGGCCGTGGTGCGAGAGGTCGCCGGGATGGCGGTAGAGGAGGTGAAGGATCTGTTCGGCCGCCTGTGTGACATGGAACTGATCCAGGCCAGCACGACGGTCAATGGACCTGGCTACGCCTTCCGCCACCCTCTGACCCGGGAGGTCGCTTATGCGATGCAGCTTCGGACCACGCGCACGAAGCTGCACGCCGCCGTGGCCAAGGCGCTCTGGGGCCTGCCCTGGGGCCAGCTCGATGAGGCCGCGAGTATGCTCGCGCATCATTGCGAAGCGGCCGGACAACCGGTGGAGGCAGCAATGCATTTGCGGCGTGCGGCGC
>JAYUEJ010000203.1:0-6565 GCA_043739265.1 Rhodopila sp.
GACCGGAGGCCTCCCGGACCCGCACTCGAAGCACCCAAACACGGAGAACAAACATCAAAAATACCCATGAGATTTGAATTTAGAATGTCTAATCCCCCATACGCCCGAACAATCCCAACCGATCCGCCCGCACCCGCCGCACATCCCCCGCACGCACCGTAATCCCCGCCTTATCGAAAAACTCCAGAATCTGTATCGCCACTTTCCGCCCGTTATCCAACCGGTCCCGGAACGACGCCGCCGTCAGCATCCCCTCGCCATCCACCGACTCCGCCGCGATCGCCGCCATCTCCGCCACCGTCTCGCGCAGGAAAAAATGGTCCGGCGCGACCTCCATTAGCTGCCCCATCCGCATCAGCCGCTTCAGGGTTACCCGAACGGTCGCCTCCGGCACCTTCAGCGCCATCGCGATATCCCGCACCCTGGGCGGCCGGAACCGCTCCGCCGCGATCAATGGCCGCGCCGCCGCCCACAGTTTCTCGTCCTGAGGCGACAACGAAATCCGGTGCCCGGGCAACCGGAACCATGGCCCGTCCACCGCGATCGCGCCATCCCGCAGCATGGCGTCCAGGATCCCGCCGAACCCCGCCGCCGGCGGCCGCGCCGTCACCGCCATCCGCAACCGTTCGGCCTGCAACCCCGGCAGTTCCGGCGACCCGAGATGATGCGCCGCCAACGCCGCCACCACGGCACCGCGAACCAAATCGAACGCCGCCGGCGACAGGATCAGCCCGCCAGCCGCCACCGCCGGCACCGACGCGATCAACCCCGCCCGTTCCGCCTCCCGCACATTGCGCGCCCGCATGAACAGACCCGCGTCCGTCCAGCCCGGCGCCACCGCCAACACCCCGCGCAGCGCCACGACCGTGCCGGAAACTCCCAGCGCCCCAAGCTGAGCCAACCGCAACGGAGTCCGCCGCCCACGCCGAGGCGGAAACGGGTCCAGCACCACCCCGCCGCCGATCGTGCAGGTCGCCCCGGTATCGCGCAGCACGACCCGGTCCCCCGCCAGCGCCCCGATCGGATGCTGCAAACTCAGCCGCACCAGCGCCGCCTCACCCGGCTCCAGCCGGTCGCGATCCAGCAGCGACACGCGCGCCATCACATGCGCCGCACCCAGATGCAGATGCACCGGCGTGTCCTGCCGCAGCGCCCGCACGGCATCCGGCAACAGCACGATCCGGGCATCCATCCCGGCCACCGGCGCATGGATGTCCGGATGCAGCACCCAGTCGCCCCGAACCACCGCATCCTTCGACAGCCTGGGCCCGGTGATATTCAGCGCCACCCGCTGCCCCGCCACCGCCGCCTCCGCCGCCTTGTTCTGCGCATGCAGCCCGCGCACCCGCAGCTCCAGACCCGAGGGCGACAACACCAGCCGGTCCTCCACCGCGATGCGCCCCGACACCAGCGTGCCGGTCACCACCAGCCCAGCCCCTGACAGCGTAAACGCCCGGTCCACCGCCAACCGCGGATACCCGCCCCAATCCCGGTCCCGCACCGGACAGGCCAGCAACGCCGCCCGCAGGTCGTCAATGCCCTGCCCCGTCACCGCCGAGACCGGAACCATCGGCGCCCCCGCCAACGGCGTCGCCGCCAGCAACGCGTGCAATGCCGCGGAAACCTCCGCCACAAGTTCGCCGGCGATATCCACCTTCGTCAGTGCCACCACCGCGCGATCGATCCCCAGCAACGACAATATCTGAAGATGTTCGCGCGTTTGCGGCCGGATGCCCTCGGGCAGAGCCACCACCACCAGCGCGATGTCGATGCCGCTCGCGCCCGCCAGCATCGTATGCACGAACCGCTCATGCCCCGGCACATCGACGAAACCCAGATCGCCAGTGTAGGCATACCCCAGGTCGATGGTGATGCCGCGCCGCTTTTCCTCGGCCAGCCGATCCGTATCGACACCGGTCAGGGCTTTGACCAGCGCCGTCTTGCCATGATCCACATGGCCGGCGGTGCCGATGATCACAAGAAAGTCCGTTTCGAACGCATGGGATCAGGGAGGCGCTGGCCCGGCTGCTGTCAACCCGGGATAACCGGATTGGCGGCCAAAGCCTGCTCAACCTGCCGCTTATGGTGGTGCCTATCGGTAGAACCGCTGTATTTGATCGTCGCTTGCCGCACCGAACCACCCCACACTAGGCAGGAACCGAACAGCCGGATATCGGCACCAATGCACAATACGATCTACCGCCTGTTGCCCCGATCCCTCCAACGCTCGGCCACGGCGTCCCGCCTGATCCTGGCCGCCCAGTTCATCCGCTTCGCAACCGTCGGCCTGGCGGGCCTGATCGTCGATACCGCGACCGTCTATGCCCTGCGCGACACGATCGGCCTCTACGCCGCCGGTCTGATCGCCTACCTCGCGGCCGCCACCGGTAACTGGCTGCTCAACCGGATATGGACGTTCCGCGGCCAGGGATCGGGGCCGGCCCACCGGCAATGGGCGCTGTTCATGGTCACCAATCTGGCCGGCTTCGTGCTGAACCGAGGCACCTACGTCCTGTTGGTCACCTTTGTCGCCGCCGCCGCCGACCAACCCGTGATCGCCACGTCAGCCGGAGCCGTCGCCGGACTCTTCGTCAATTTCAGCCTGTCCCGCCGGCTGGTCTTTCGCTGAACAAAACCACCGGTTCGTTGTGTGTTCCCCCCAATAAACGCCGGTTTGAAAAAAATCTTCGAAACCAATTACAGCCGTGTGCCGCGTTAACCCGTCCCTAATCATTCGCCCCCGAAGCTGCCGGTCACCGCAACCAACCGATGCAGCAGATCATGTCCGCTTTCCTTCCCCGCGAATGCGAAACGCTCGCCTACAACAGTGGCGGGCGTGCGCTCGACCCGATCTCCTTCCGTCATCCCGGCGGTCCGGCAGACCCATACGACGCGACGCTCAAGCGAACGGCGGATGTCGTGCTGGCGCTGACCTTCCTGGTCCTGGCGGGACTTCCCATGGTGCTGGTCGCCGCCGCGATTCGCCTGACCAGTAAAGGACCGGCGTTGTTCCGGCAGCAGCGCATCGGGCTGAACGGCCAGCGATTCACCATGCTGAAATTCCGCACCATGCGTCACATCGCGGAACCCGCGCCGGCGTGCCGCCAGGCCACCCGCCACGACAACCGCGTCACCGCGATCGGCGGCTGGCTGCGCCGCACATCCTTCGATGAAGTCCCCCAGTTGCTGAATGTGCTGGCGGGATCGATGTCGCTGGTCGGCCCACGCCCCCACGCCCCCGGCACCTGCGCCGCCGGCCGGCCGTTCGAGGCGATCACTCACCGCTACGCCGCCCGCCATTGTGTCAAACCCGGCATGACCGGCCTGGCGCAGGTGCGCGGCTGGCGCGGTGAAACCGATACGGAAGAGAAATTGCTCCGTCGTATCGACAGCGATCTGGAATATATCGCGACCAGAAGCCTCGGCCGCGACCTGCTGATTATCTGCCGCACCGTCATCACGGTGCTGCGCATGCTAAATGCCTATTAAGCGAGAGACCGGTGATGTCAGAAACCATCGAACAGACCGCCCCCCGATCCAGGAGCAAGCCGTCCGCGCCCCCGGTTCCCAAGATCAAGGTGCCCAGGATCAAGGTGCCCAAGACCAAGGTGCCCGGGATCAAGGTGTCCAGGACCAAGGCGACCGGGCCATCCGGCGCCGGGGCTGGAATTCCAACACATCGATCGCCCAACAGTTCGGCCTGATGGAAAACACGCCGCGTGTCGCCGTCCTGATACCGTGCCGAAACGAAGCCGCGGCGATCGGCAAAGTCGTATCCGACTTCCAGACGGCCCTGCCCGACGCAATCGTCTATGTCTATGACAACAACTCTACCGACCACACCAGGCTGGCGGCCCGCGCCGCCGGTGCCGTCGTGCGCTGCGAGCGCCTGCAGGGCAAAGGCCACGTCGTCCGCCGCATGTTCGCCGATATCGATGCGGATGTTTACATCCTGGTCGATGGCGACGACACCTACGATCCCGCCGCCGCACCCGGTATGCTGGACCTGCTGATCGGGCGCCAACTGGACATGGTCAGCGCCGCCCGCTACGGAGCACGCCCCAACGCCTATCGTCCCGGACACCGGTTCGGCAACGTTTTGCTGACCGCGATCGTTGCCTGGTCATTCGGCGACGGCATCACCGACCTGCTGTCCGGCTACCGCGTGTTCAGCCGGCGCTTCGTCAAATCGTTTCCCGCACTGTCATCGGGATTTGAAACCGAAACCGAATTCACCGTCCACGCCCTGGCACTGCATATGCCCGTGCAAGAGGTCCGCGCGCACTACCGCAATCGCGCCGCCGGAACGACCTCAAAACTTAACACGTTCGTCGATGGGATGCGCATCCTGCGCGCCATCGTCACCCTTATTCAGCAGGAACGACCGCTGCAGGTGTTTTCGCTCGCCGCTCTGGGTCAACTGATCCTGGGAACCAGTCTCGGCATTCCGGTGGTGATCGAGTTCCTCCATACCGGTCTCGTCCCACGCCTGCCGACAGCCATCCTTGCCACCGGCCTGATGCTGCTGGGTTTCCTGTCGCTGACCTGCGGTTTGATCCTGGACGCGGTGTCGCGCGGACGTAAGGAAAACAAGCGGCTGGCCTATCTGGCGATCCCGCCGCTGGACATCACCGAATGACCGCCCACCTGATTGCGGGGTCCCCGAGACCGCCTGACGGGCATTACGATGCCGATATCATAATCCTGGCTCTGGACCGGGTCGAGGAAACCCTGTCCGCCATCGCGTCCGCGGGCGGACAGACCGCTGTCTCGGCCCACATCTTCGTACTCGACCAAGGCTCCCGCCCCGGCGCCCTGGAACGGCTGGCGGACGCCATCCGCCAGCACCCTAATGCCACACTGCTGGCGGCGGACGGCAATCTCGGCGTGGCCGGCGGCCGTGACCTGCTATCGGGCCTGGGGCATGGACGGGTCATCGTCGCGCTGGATAACGACGCCGAGTTCGCCACCCCCGACACCGTCGCCCGCATGCTGGCAGCCCTGGATGCCGAACCCCGACTGGCGGCGATCGGCTGCCGCATCGTCACCCATGCGGATGGCACCGACGACCTGTCATCCTGGGGCTATCCGGCAAACCTTTTGCCCTGTGCCGCCGAAAGCTTTGACGCCGTCACTTACGTTGGCGCCGGACACGCGATCCGCCGAGCGGCTTGGGAACAGGCGGGTGGGTACGATGACAGACTTTTCTTCTGTTGGGAGGAATTCGACTTCTGTCTGCGCGCCATCGCCCTGGGCTGGCGCATCCGCTACCGCGGCGACATCGTCGTCCGCCACAAGGTCGCCCTCGAACAACGCATCGGCTGGACCGCCGCCCGTTGGTTCTATTTCGTACGAAACCGGATTTACATCGAACGCAAACTCGGCCGTCCCTGGCTGGCTCTGACGCCGCGCATCGCCGGTTATTTGTTGAAGGGCACCCGCAACGGCCGGCTGCCGCAAACGATCCAGGCGATCCTGGCCGCCGCCAACATGGCGCCACGCCGGACCGCCCGGTCGATGCCACTGGAAGCCACCGACTACCTGACCCGCAACGACCGCGCCCACCGCGGATCGTTGTTTCACCGTATCACAAACGAGGCGCTCGGTCGCATCGGGCACCTGCCCGGCGCTGTTTCAACAGCAAAGCGATAACCGCCGGATTGTCGGCAGGCGGGATGTCTTCAACACTATCGCGACCATCGGTTCCACATACCTGACCGTCTTGCCGCCGAAACCATCGCCGATCTGCGCCGGGGTGACGCGCGGATCGCCCAGCCTCGCGCCGATGATCCGCGCCGTCAGGGCGCGCATCTGGAAGTGCCCCCGGGCGCCGGAATGGCCTGTCTGCCCGCCGCTCTGCTTGCCTGAGCATCCCCGCGAGCTGCTGACCCGCGGCGGCTTCTTCAGTCCATCGCCGGTCGGCGGCGTGAAGCTGTTGGAACTGTTCAACCCCGGACGACGCTCCAATTCGCCAAGGCGCCCAATAAGGGCAGCGTTCTCAGCTCGACTTTCCGCATTTTTGCTGGAGCGATTTCGCAGCTCTATGCGTCGTTGTTTCGGCCGGCCGCATTTGCCACAGTGTCACCGCTCGCCGGGATACGCGTAAATTCCATGACGCCCAAAGTGGCCGGACCCGCTCCGGCTGATCGCCGCCCGCGATATTCAATGGGATAAGGGAGGGCCGCTCATGCCGGGAAATTGCGGAAAGTCGAGCGTAGGCGACGCCCCACAATAAGCGAATCTTCTGTCAGGCCCCTTATTTCGTCATGGCACGGCTTGTCCGGCCATTTGTCGCGACATGTGCGGGAATAAATAGCCCGGACATGCCGAATCATGACGATGGGGAAATGGCGCATACCTGATGCGATAATACTGGGGCGTCGCCTTATGCAAACAAAGGCGTGGATGGCAGGCCTTCGCCCGCCGCGACGGCCCGTGTCCGGCCGCTCGCAGGTTTTTTGCAGACAGATGAACGCCGATAAGCGGGATGAACGCCGATGCGGTTGGATCGCGGTCCGGGCATAAGGTGGCGATTCTCCGCAGTCGGCCGAACAGCCTGTGTCAG
>JAYUEJ010000204.1:0-2166 GCA_043739265.1 Rhodopila sp.
GAATGTCTTGCCAGCGTCACGTTCCTCGATTACCGGGTACCACGCGGGCTGCCGCATATGGCTGCCCTCCTCATCAACCTCATGCCGTTTCTTCGGCACGAAGTCCCAAGCCTGGTGCATGTCAAACTGATACCGGAAACGCCCGGTCGAACACCATCCGATTTAGGAAAAAACACATGACGACACTCAATGGCGTAATGGACGCGGCGACGCGCAACGCCGGCACCAGCAACGACCTCGCCATGGCCTCAGGCCAGATTGTCGCCAGACGCATGGCCCTCGGCGTTGCGGCCGCCTTCAACCCGATGCAGGCAGACCACGCCGAGTTCGGCCGGATGATGCCCGAAAAGATGGAGGCCTTCTCCGCCGCCGGCAGGGTCATGCTGGAACAATCCAACCAGGCAGGTTGGGCGATCACCCGCCTTGCCTCCGATGAGATGATGACAACCGCCCGCGCGTCGATCGCCATCGCCGGCTGCGCGTCCCCGGTTGCCATCGCCGAGGCGCAAGGCCGGTTCGCCCTGGATTGGTTCAACCGCGCGGCGTCGAACTTCTTCGCCATGGGCATGCTCGCTCTTGGCGTGCAGCAGGCCGCGATGGTCCCCATTCAGCAGACGGTCGCCGCCAACACCGAGCGGTTGGGACGCTAACCCGCCAAATTTAAATATTCCGATGGATGCACCCTCGCCGTTTACGAATTGATAACCTTTTACCCGTAGCATTCGCGCCGCGGACGTTACGAAAGTAAGGTAGAGGGTGCATGTTGGGTTTCCTGCTGTCGGAATCGGCCGAGACGGCGCTTCCCGCGCTGGGTGAGGCGCTGGATCTGCTGGATTTCGCGATCATCCTGCTCGACCCGGACATGCGCGTGCGTTTCGCGAACAACCGGGTTGCCGAACTTTTCTCGGTGTCGGCCGACTTCAGGCTGACCCCACCGTATTTTCCGGCGCTGTTGGAACAGGCCGCCGCCGAAGGCCGGTTTCCGATGCCGGAGGCCGATCGGCCAGCATGGCTGCAGGCGTGCGAGGCCGCCGTTCGCGCCGGCACCGCCCCACCCGGGGTGATCGAAAGCGCCGACGGGCAGACCTTGCTGTTCCGCTGCGCGGCCTGTCCTGACGGAGGACGTATCGTCACCTATACCGACCTGTCCGGAGAAGCGCGGCATGAGGCCGATGCCGCGGCGCTGCGGTTCACCGCCGATATGCGGTTCAACGCCGAAATGATGGAGAGCCAGGCGGCGCATCTGGCGTCACTCGCGGAAGCCTCCGAATACAATGCCCAAAGGGCCGAAGCGGCTCGGTTGCTGCTGGAGGACGAAATCGCCGAACGCCGGCAACTCGAAACCAAACTGCGCCGGCTGGCGACGACCGACGGACTGACGGGGGCTTTGAACCGAGCGGAATTCCTGGCGTTGGGCCAGCGCGAAACAGAACGCGCGCTGCATTCCAGCCGCGATCTGGTCGTGCTGATGCTGGATGTGGACCACTTCAAGACGATCAACGACCGGTATGGTCATGCTGGCGGCGACTGTGCTTTGCGGCATTTGGTCGCGCTGCTGCAGGCCGGCCTCCGCAACGTCGATAGGCTGGGACGCCTGGGTGGCGAGGAGTTCGCGATCATGCTTCCCGCCACCGCCCAAGAGCCGGCGGAACGTGTAGCCCAACGGCTGCTTACGGCGGTCGCCGGGACAAACGTGCCGTTCGGCGACACGCCCATCGCGATGACGGTCAGCATTGGCCTGGCGATCCGGCGGGATACCGATCGGTCGATCGAGCAAATTATCGCCCGCGCCGACGACGCGCTGTATCGCGCCAAGAACACCGGCCGGAATCGGGTGGTAACGGACCTGCTGGCAGGTTCCACCGCAACCGCCTAGCGGGATCGGGCGGCGAAGGCGGCAAACGCCTTTAACTGGGCGGTGATGAAGTCACGCGTGGCCTGATCGGTCAGCTCGCCGGTTGTGGCGTCCACCTTGGTCATGATCTGGCCGACCATGACCTCGGGCTTGTTCATGACCGTGGCGTCCAGGAACACCAGGATCTGCCGCAGGTGGTATTGCGCCCGCGCGCCGCCGATCATCCCGGGGGAACCGCTTTGGATCACTGTGGGTTTGCCGGCGAATGGCTGCGTGGGCAGCCGAGACAGCCAGTCGATCGCGTTCTTCAG
>JAYUEJ010000205.1:0-2163 GCA_043739265.1 Rhodopila sp.
GCAGGGCTTCCCAGGTTTGGGTTGGCGCGACATTCTCGACCATACTGAACACTCCGGTAAGGAAAGAGGGAACCGATGACCGCCTTGTATCACGGAACGACCTGGCAAGACGACCTGGCACAGGCGATCGGCAACACGCCCCTGATCAGGTTGCGCGCGGCGTCGCAGGCGACCGGTTGCACCATCCTCGTTAAGGCGGAGTTTATGAATCCCGGCGGATCGGTCAAGGACCGCGCCGGCCTGGCGATCATAACCGATGCGGAACAACGCGGCACCCTGCGCGCAGGCGGCACGATCATTGAGGGCACCGCCGGCAACACCGGCATCGGCCTCACCCTGGTCGGCAATGCTCGGGGATACCGCAGCGTCATCGTGATGCCGGAAACCCAGTCACAGGAGAAGATCGATTTCCTCCGCATGATCGGTGCCGATCTGCGGCTGGTGCCGGCAAAGCCCTACAAAGATCCTGGCAACTACGTGCATGTCTCCCGGCGTTTGGCGGAAGAAATCGCAACGGAAACGGGTAACGCCATCTGGGCCGACCAGTTCGACAATCTGGCGAACCGGCAGGGTCACCGCATGACCACCGGCGCGGAAATCTGGGACCAGACCGGTGGCAAGGTCGATGCGTTCACCTGCGCCTGCGGCACCGGCGGCACGCTGGCCGGTGTCTCGCTGGCGCTGAAAGAACGTAATCCCAACGTGCGCATCGTGTTGGCGGACCCGCTGGGGTCCGGTCTTTACGGTTGGGTAAAGAACGGCGATTTGTCGATCGAGGGATCGTCCATCACCGAGGGCATCGGCCAGTCCCGCGTGCCCGACAACCTGGCCGGCGTGGCGATCGACGACGCCGAACGCATCCCCGACGCCGAGGCGGTGGAGCAGATTTTCGACGTGCTGATCCATGAGGGCCTGTCCGTGGGCACGTCGTCCGGCATCAACATCGCCGCGGCGATCCGCGTGGCGAAAGCGATGGGTCCGGGGCACACTGTCGTAACGATCTTGTGCGACGGCGGGTCGCGATATCAATCGAAACTGTTCAACCCGTCGTTTTTACGGGAAAAAGGCTTGCCGGTGCCGTCGTGGATGGCGTGATTTCTATCGCTCTCCACCGGCTTCGATGCGACCAGGCACCACCGTTGTCAAGCAACGACTGTGGTGCCGCACGAAACGATTCGATCACCACGGGACTTTGCCTAAGGTGAGCAGTATTCCATCACGGCCGCGACCGGTTTTTGCCCGATCACCAGCCCGACCCGATCGGGCGTCACCCAGGCCAGTGTCTCCGCCCCAAGGAAATCGCCAGATTCTTTTGGCGGACCGAGTTGTTTTACCAGCAGCGCTTTCAGCCCCGCAGCCTGATCGCCGAGCACATTGCCAAGGACACAAAGCAGTCTGCCGGACTTGATGTCGAAAGTGAATCCCAGATCGACACTTAGCCCACCGGTATTGAAATTGCCTTGAACCGCGATCTCCCACCCGTCGTCGTTTTTGTAGCGGTCGGTAGCCGGGACGATCCGTACCGAACCCTTCGACGCACGCACAACCTGCTCAGGCGTCATGCCCCATTTCGTATATTCCCAGTCTGCATGCGCTGGCGATACAAGCACCCCAAACACCAAAGCGACCGCGAGAACCATCCGCATCATATCGATCCCTCCTTTGAATCAATTGTTCCGCTTCCCGTCAATCCGCCCCCTTGCCGCCAGGCGACCAAGACCCGGGGAACCGGCGAAGACAAACGGCAGAGTGACGGTGTAATCCCCAATGATTATCCCAGCCGACGCAAAAAATCCTGAGCCGGCCGCTCGATCCACCGAAAAACCAGGAACGCGGCAGCCAGCACGCTGCCCAAATAAACCAGCATGAACCAGGCCGAATAAACCAGCGGCTGCACCGGAATGGCCAACCCACCCAGGATCAACATCCCGGCAAGCTGCATCGGAAAATGCACCATGTAGCTGGCATAGGTCAGGTTCCCCAGGCCCGTCAGCCAGGCCCTGGCTTTCGCCCCATCCGGGCGCACCGCGATCTGCACCAGCAGCACGGCCGCCGGGAACATCGCCAGACTGGCACCGGCGATTTTCAGCCCATGCGTGGCAACCAACGCGGCGGACACCGCGATCGTCGCCGCGCACCCCCAGCCGATCCGAACCCGCCCGG
>JAYUEJ010000206.1:0-6507 GCA_043739265.1 Rhodopila sp.
AGAATACTGGTGCCGCGGCGGGTGAACATGCCGGCCAGGCCGCCGCTTACCACGGTGGCGGCGGCCACATGGCCGCTGGGGCTATGCACGTCCATCGGGCCGAACAGCGGCGAGCAGGACAGAAACATAAGTTTGAAACTCAGTGTGGCGAAGAACGTCGTCCCAACCACGATCAGCCACGTCAACGCACCCCGCCGCCAGCCTTGCGCGGCCAGCACTATGGCGACGGCGAACACCACGGGCAGGATAACCGCCTGGTCGGCGAAGTCGGTCAGATATCTCACCCGGGTCGTATAGCCTGAGAGAGGTTAATGACTGGTACAGAAATGCGTCATTAAGCACAAAAATTGTTGGGGGAGCGGATGTCGGATCAACCGCGTTGACACCGAACGCCGCCCCCGGGGGTCGTCATGGTTCATTGTATTGGCCGGGGCGCCTATCATCGTATGTGCTGAAACAAACTTGTGTGCTGAAAAAGACGGGTGTGCGAAAAAGACGGGCCGGTTGGAATCAGGTCCCGGTCCAGGAAGGCGGCCGCTTGGTCAGGAACGCGTCCATCCCTTCCTTGAAATCCCGGCTTGAATAACACAGGCGAATCAGGTCCTCGTCCGGCGGCAGGGTGTCGCGCATCCGGCGCAACGCTTCCTTCGTTGCCCGCATGGTCAGCGGCGCGTGTCCCGCCACCAGCTCGGCCAGTTCCAGCGCCCTGGCTTCCAACGCCGGTTGATCTTGCAGCACCTCGGTAACCAGACCGGCGGCCAGGGCCTCGGAGGCGGAGAACAGGCGGGCGGTATAGATCATCTCGATGACGCGGGCGGGACCGACCAGCGCGGACAGGCGGGCTATGTTGGATACCGACAGACAGTTGCCGAGCGTGCGGGCGATAGGGAAGCCAAAGCGTGCGTTGGCGGCGGCGATCCGCATGTCGCAGGCAGCGGAGATCCCGGCGCCTCCCCCGGTGCAGGCGCCGGCGATCGCGGCGATGGTGGGAACCGGGCAGCGCTCGATCGTGCCGAGGACACGGTCGATCCGGGCTTCGTAACTTAGGGCGTCCTCGGCGGTGGAGAAGGCGCGGAACTGGTTGATGTCGGTGCCGGCGGCGAACGCTTTTTCGCCCGCGCCGGTGATGATCAGGGCGCGCACATCGCCGGGATCGGCGGCGATCTCGGCCAGTCGCTCATACATCGCGAAGGTCAGGGCGTTGCGCGCCTGTGGCCGATTGAAGGTGATGTGGCCGACGCCGTCGCGAATGTCGTAGAGCAGTTCTTCGGTCATGAATGGCGATCCCCGGTTTCCGTCAGTGATAGTGCGGCGACGGCTGGCGGTGCAAGGCGGGGCCGGCCTCCACGCAGGGCCATCGGCGGCGAACCGGTCCCGCAGGACTCTAAAGATTGGGCAGCCAGCCTCCAGCGGGACCGTAAGTGCGGGGTACCCCGGCGACAACACCCGCACGAAAGCTTTGCCCAGCGGCCAGATCCCTGCTATTTTCTTACTTATTCCTGATCGATCGCATAGGTGTATAACAATGCCCGATACCGCCACCCTGTCGGCGAAATTTCAGATATCCATCCCCAAGGCGGTGCGCACCGCCCATCACTGGACCGCTGGCCAGCAATTCGCGTTCATACCGAAGGGAACCGGCGTCCTCCTGGTCCCCGTGCCGGCGCGGGACGCGCTGTTCGGCATCGCGAGGAACGCGAACACTGACAACTACCGCGACCGTGACGACCGCTATTGATGCGCGTCGTGGACACCTCGGCCTGGATCGAATTTCTGGCCGCGTCGCCTACCGGAAAGATCGTCGCGGCCGAGATGCCGGCCCGAGAGGCATGGCTCGTTCCAACCGTGGTTCAACTTGAACTCGCCAAATGGGTCAATCGGGAGGCTGGGGAGGACAAGGCCGATCAGGTGACCGCCTTTACCGAGATGTGTGTCGTGGTCCCGCTCGATACCAAGATCGCACTTGCGGCGGCCGGGTTGTGTGGGCGCCATCGACTCGCGACGGCGGACGCGATCGTTTATGCGACGGCTTTGCTGCATGACGCCGACCTGCTGACCTGCGATGCCCATTTTGAGGGATTGCCAGGCGTCCTGTTCTTCCCGAAGACTGGACGCTGACTGGACGCTGACTGGACGGTTCGACGCAGCGCCCATCACCCGAACCCGGTCAGACCCCATGGAAGGAAAACTCCATATGCGAATCGTTGCTTTAGAAGAACATTTTACCGTCCCCCGCATCGTCGCCGACATTTCGCCGGACGCGATCGCCCGACGGGGGTTTCCCGGGCCCGACTTCGTCTGGGCGCAGACCATCAAGCAGGCCGAACTCGCGGAGCTTGGCGCCGCGCGGATCGCGGACATGGACGCCAGCGGGATCACCGTGCAGGTGCTGTCGGTCGCCGGCCCGGGGGCCGATCTGGTGCGAGGGCAGGCGGGCATCGACGTGGCCCGCGCCTATAACGACGCGCTGGCGGAAGCCTGTGCCCGCTACCCCGACCGTTATCGCGGCTTCGCGCATTTGCCGATGCTCGCGCCCGAGGCGGCGGCGGAGGAACTTGAACGTGCGGTCAAAGTTCTGGGGTTCCACGGCGTGCTGGTGAACGGTCCCACCGACGGGCGCTTCCTGGACGACCCAGTGTTCGAGCCCATCCTGGTTCGGGCCGAGGCGCTGGATGTGCCGATCTACATCCATCCCGGCATTCCGGCGCAGGCCGTGCGGAGCGCTTACTACGATGGGCTGCCGGGCAATTACAGTTTTACTTTGGCGCTGTCCGCCTGGGGCTGGCACGCCGAAACGGCGATCCACACGCTGCGGCTGGTACTCAGCGGCGCGCTCGACCGGCACCCTGGATTGAAGATCGTCATCGGCCATATGGGTGAGGCGCTGCCGTTCATGCTGGACCGCATTGATGAAACGACCACCGCCCAGGCGAAGACGTTACTTCGCCGTTCGGTGCGGCAGACGATCCTCGATCAGGTGTGGATCACGACCAGCGGGTTCTTCACCATGGTGCCGTTCATGGCGGCGCTGATGACATTTGGCGCCGATCACATCCTGTTCTCGGTCGATTACCCGTTCGCATCGAATGCCCGAGCGAGGGCGTTTCTGGATGCGCTGCCGGTGTCGTCGGCGGATCGGACGAAGATCGCGCATGGCAATGCGGATCGGTTGCTGCGGTTGCCGGGTTGACGGGGCACGCTCCTGGCGAACGCGATGATGCGCTCCGCCCGATCTATGGGCAGGCCCTCATAAATCGCGCTGGCCATTTCTTCCGCAGTGTAGCCGTCATCCGCGTTGTCCAATACGGCTTGCACGGGAATCCGGGTGCCCTTCACCAGCCATGCACCGGATACCTTACCGGTAATGCGTTCGACGTCCTGGCATTCACTCCAATCGATCATATTCCACCTCTCCCCAGACGCTTACCACAGGCGGGGCATTCAATGGAACGACTTTGGCTATAGTGCCTTTGAGGAGACCGCCAATGCTATCCCAAGGCCCGGTCCAAAATGCTCTTCAGCGTCGCGGCCCCATGCGATCCCGTCGCCGAGACGTGGCCGCCGCCGGCGATCCGCTGGCGCTGGGCGTCTTCCCAGTGGCGCCCATCGAAGAACCGTGTTGGTTTCAGTGCCGGTCCGTCGATGCCGTCGAGGCATCGCGCGTTCACGTTGATCTTGTCCGGTTGGGACCGCGGCACGTAAAACGCATGCATGCCGCAATGGGCGCAGAAAGGGTGTTGCGCCACACCGGTTTCGAACGTGTAAACCGTCAGCGCATCCTTGCCGCGCAGCAACTGGAAATCGGCCGGGAAGATCGGCAAATGCAAGATGCCCTTCTTCGTGCAAACCGTGCAGCTACACTGCGACAGAAGGTTCAGATCGACCCTGGCACGGAATCTTATTTGACCGCAATGACATCCGCCTTCCCTGGTTTCAATCATCGCTCGGTTTCCAATGACATCAAACGAGATCGTTTTTTAATGGAACACGCGTCCGGAGTCGATGACGATCGTCTGGCCGGTCATCGTTTCGGTGCGGCACATGGTGACCACCATGTCGGCGCAGTCATCCTTGTCGGCCGCCCGCTTAAGCAACGACCCGGCGGTGGAGCGCTCGATCATCTCGGGCCGCAGATTGTCTGTCGCGCGGGTGCCCTCGATCAATCCCGGCGCCACGCAGTTGACCAACGTCTCGGGCGCCATCGCCACCGCCATGCAGCGCGTCAGGTGGATCAGCCCCGCCTTCGCCACCGCATAAGCGATGGACGAACCCACCGGATGCAGCCCCGCCACCGATGCGATGTTCACGACCCGGCCCCGCCCTTGGGCCTTCATGATGGGGGCCACCGCCTGGGTCAGGCGCATCGGACCCGTCAGGTTGACGGCCATGATCTTGTCCCAGACCTCTTGCGTCAGAGCGTCCAATTCGGTGAACGGGATCGCCAAGTTGTAGGCGGCGTCGTTGATCAGAATGTCGATCGAACCGAAGTGCTTCGTTACGTCGCCGATCAGCGCCTGGATGGCCGCACCATCGGTGATGTCGCAGGCGAAGGCGGCGGCGTTGATCTGATAGCGCGATGACAGTTCGCGGGCGACGCCCTCGGCCTGGTCGCGGCTCTGGGCATACATGACGGCGATATGCACGCCTTGTTGCGCCAGCGCGTGACAGATGCGCTGCCCCAGGCCGCCGTTGCCGCCGGTTACCAGTGCCACTGCGCCTTTAAGGTCCATGAACGTTCTCCCGCCTAGGGGTGCGCGGTCGTTTCGCGGCGCCTTCCCGTGTCTGTGGATTGTTTACTGCCTTACCGACGGAGCCGACAACCCATTGACCGGGAGCGGCAGAGGGGTTTCCCGGGGTCTTGCATTTTGTGCGCGGATGGCAGGCACAAGACCGGCCATAACGAACCGGGCAAGGTCGGGTCGCCTAAAATGAGAACTATGTTGTCAGTGTCATTGCGGGAAGCCCATCGACGCGGCACTCTGTAGGACGGAAATGCTGCGTCGCTTCGCTCTTCGCACTGACAATTAAGGCCCGCATGCAACGTATTTGGATTGGTTTGGGCTCACTAACCGGCCTCGGCACGGTCGCCATGGCGGCCTTCGCGGCGCACGGGATCACCGACCCGGACGCCGCGCGCATTGTCGCCAGCGGCGTGCAGATGCAGGGCTGGCACGCGCTTGCTTTGCTCGCCACCGGCCTATGGACGCCGCGCGGCGGTTGGATGGCGCATGCGGCAGGGCTCGCCTTCGCCATCGGCACACTCCTGTTCTGTGGCGCGGTTTACGCCCGGGGCCTGACCGGCCACGCCCTCGGCGCCGTCGCCCCCACCGGAGGCACCCTCCTGATGTTCGGCTGGCTCCTGCTCGCAGCCTCCGCGTGGCGCGCCCGATGATCGGGTCCGCCTATCTCGCCGCCGAGGGGTTCGAGGACCAGCTCATCGAAGAACTGACCCGCCGCGGCGTCACCATCGGCGACTGGCACGGCCGCCTCGCGTTGTCTCCCGATCCGCCGATCCACGCCGCCTGGGCACAAGACATCTGGACCGACCCGCGTGAGATCGACGCCCCCTCGGTCAAGACCGCCGCCGACGCGCTGCGGGCGATGCAGCGCAACTGGGCCGCCTACGGGGCCGGATTCCACCGCCGCATGGCGCTGATCACCGAGCGCCTGCCACCCGTCAAAGCGCGGGCGTTGACTTTTCCCGAACCGGCCCCCGCCTCGCATCTGGGCGCCTGGACCCTGCTGGGTCCCGACCGCCTTCTGGCCAGCCCGACAAAATCGTCTCCCTTCGTCAACGGCGAGTGCGTCCTGCTGGAAGACCATATCGGCCCGCCCAGCCGCGCCTATCTGAAATTATGGGAGGCGCTGGTTCGTTTCGGACAATACCCAAGGCCCGGTGAAACCTGTTTCGATCTCGGCGCCGCACCCGGCGGATGGACCTGGGTTCTGGCAAAGCTCGGTGCCAGCGTGACGGCGGTGGACAAGGCACCCTTGGCCGTTACCGTGGCCGCGATGCCGGGGGTCACCGAGCGGCTGGACAGCGCCTTCGGCATGGCACCGGAGCCGGTTGATTGGCTGTGCAGCGACATCGTCGCCTACCCGGATCGGCTGCTGGCCCTGGTGCAGCGCTGGATCGAAGCCGGGGCCGCGAAGCACATCGTCTGCACCATCAAGCTCCAGGGCCAGACCGATCACGATGCGGCGGACGCCTTCGCCGCCATTCCCGGCGGACAGGTCGTCCACCTGTTCCACAACAAGCACGAACTGACGTTCCTGTGGAACGCCGCGCATCCGCCCGCGCATCCGCCGTTATCATCGGCTACTTGCTGACCGTCCCCCGCTTCGGTTAGATGCGTCCAACTCGAGCGGGGGGCGTGCATGGCGGTCAACAAAATTTATCCGGACGCGAAGGCGGCGCTGACGGGCCTGCTGCGCGACGGCATGACGATCATGTCCGGCGGGTTCGGCCTGTGCGGCATTCCATCCGCACTGATCGAGGCGATTCGC
>JAYUEJ010000207.1:0-2147 GCA_043739265.1 Rhodopila sp.
ATGGAAGGCCGGATTCGCGGTCCTCGGGTGGAAAAATACCTGAACGATTATGGGTTTGGGGTGGTGAAGGCGTTGGAGGAGGTGGCGGCTCGTTACCATGCCAAGCCCGGGCAGATCGCCTTGGCATGGCTGATTGCTCGGCCGAGCGTGACCGCACCGATCGCGAGTGCGACGAATTTGGAGCAATTGGCCGAATTGGTCGAGGCGGCGGAGATCGAGTTGGATGCGGAGTCGATCCAGACGATCGATGCGGCGAGTCAGCCCGGGTAGGATCGATGGTGGCCGGCACACCGCCGGCCACCATGGACAGGATCTAAACCGCCGCGCTGGGCCGAGCGGCCATGCGGTCATACCAGGCAACGAGGTTGGTATTGGCGGGATCGAGCGGCTGGCGAACCGTCGCTCCAAATTGCATGAAGGCGAACAGCATGATGTCAGCCAAACTGTAACGGTCGCCACAGATGTACTGCCGTCCTGCGATCTGCCCATCCAGCCACGCCAGCTTGTCCTTGGCGATCGCCTTCAGGTCGTCCGCCGCCTGCGGAATGCAGCGCATCCGGGTCGTGAACATTTTCAGGCCCTCGGCGTAGCGGAAACCCGCCGTCAATGGCTCGATGATGCCAAGGTCGATCCGGCGGGTCCACATCCGGGTCTCGGCACGTTCCTGTGGGGTGGCGCCGATCAGGCTGGGTCCGGAAGTGGCGATCTCATCGAGGTATTCGCAGACCGCGGTGATCTCGGCCAGGTAGCTGCCGTCGTCGAGTTGCAGTGCCGGCAAGCCACCGGCCGGGTTCTTCGCCAGGTAGGCTTCCTGCCGGTTTTCGCCGCCGCGCAGATCGACGGTCTGGGCCGGAATGCCGGTGATCCCGCGCTCCGCGATGAACATGCGCACGACTTTGGGGTTGGGTCCGATCGAGTCCAACAATAACATCGAATGGTTTCCTTTACTGTCCGAGGGGTCTGGCGTGTCTGAACCAGTTGGGCGGATGGCACAAGTTTCGTTAGGCGGCGGCTGTGTCGCGGAGTGACCGGATAAACAATACGGCCGGGAGAATTCCGCCACCACAGGGAGACTACACCATGAAACCAACATGCGCGATCACGCGCCGTTCCGTATTGGCCGGTGGCGTCGGCCTGCTCGCCTGCCTGCGATCATCGGACATGCGGCGGGACTGACACTGGCGGTGGAGACCGCTCATCGGCCGATCGATACGGATTTCAACGCGGCGCTGGCACTGAGCCCGACCAACCATCATGCGTCCGCGCAGTCGTTTCTGTCACAGGTCAAGACTAAACGCAGGGTGCCGGTGATGGAGGCGCCTTTGAGTTTCTGAGGGTTTTTGTTGCTTAATGGGAGCCAACACCCAACCAGCGGTCCAGCAGACCGGGATCGGCGGCGAGCGCGGCGCTGGTCCCGTAGTGAACGACGCGTCCGCGTTCCAGGATAAGTGTGTCGCGGGTAATCGGCAGGATTTGGTGGGCATGCTGTTCAACCAGGATGACCGCCATGCTGCCTTCTCGCACCATCCGCGCGAGGATGCCCAGTAATTCCCGCACGATCAGCGGCGCCAGTCCTTCCAGCGGCTCATCCAGCAGCAGCAGCCTCGGGTTGGTCATCAGCGCTCGGCCGAGCGCCAGCATCTGCTGTTCGCCGCCGGAAAGCTGATTGCCCATATTGGCGCGCCGTTCCTGAAGCCGGGGAAATGTCGTGTAGATTTTTCGCAGGTCCCAGGGGCCGGGGCGGGCGACGACCGTCAGGTTTTCCTCGACACTGAGGGACGGGAAAATGTCGCGCTGCTGCGGGACCCAACCCAGGCCGGCCCTGGCGCGGCGGTGGGTGGGCACGCCGAGGAGATCCTGCTGGTCGAATCGGATACGGCCGCGTAATTGATTTGTCGCCCCCATCAACGTTGCCAGCAAGGTTGTCTTGCCCATACCGTTGCGGCCTAGCAACGCCAGGTTGGCACCTGGTTCCAGATTGAACGAAATGTCCTCCAGCACCGTTGCATCGCCATAGCCGGCCCAGAGCCGCTCGACCTGCAAAAGATCAGCCATGACCGGCGTGCCCGAGATAGACTTCCTTGACAAGCGGGTCGGCGGCGATCGCCTGTGGAACGCCCTCGGCCAGCAGCGCACCCATGACCAGG
>JAYUEJ010000208.1:0-2145 GCA_043739265.1 Rhodopila sp.
GGAGAATTACCTGGCCCAGTTCGGCGCCTGGGTGACGGTGACGCAGGGCGCGATCTTCGTGGTGTGCGTGCTGGCGTTCCGGCGCGGGATCGTTGGGGAGATTGGGAATTTCCTGAAATTGAAGCTGTAGGGGGCGGCGGCGCGGGCGACGGGATGATGCTGTCATGAAACGCCTAGCGTGGATGGACGGTTTGCGCGGCCTCGCGGCTATGCAGGTTGTCCTTTCTCATTACGTGAACGCGTTTTTTCCGGCAATCGGTTTGCTGCGACCCGAACTTGCCCATTATGGCTGGGAGACCTACTTTATTAAGACGCCTCTCTCCCTGCCGTTCGACGGTACAGCGGCAGTTTATTTATTTTTTATCATGAGCGGCACGGCACTCACCTATTCCTTCAGCCAGCGCCCAATGGCGATACCGTCCGGCGTCCGGCGCAGAATCATACGGCTCGGACTGCCCATGGCGGGGGCACTGGTGCTGGCAGCCGTCACGCTGAGCCTTTTCCCCAATGCCCGAGCGGTTGCGGCGGGCATGACAGGTTCGCAGGATTGGTTGGGCGCCATGGCACCGCTGCCCGTGAGCGCTGGCGAAATTGCCCATCAGATTATATTCGAGGGCATGCTGACCGGTTACGCGGGGGGCAGCTTTTTACCTTACCGGTTGACAGTATACCTCGGCCTCACGCCATCTTGGAACACCTACATCGGTCCGCTCTGGACGTTGCATATCGAATTTGTCGGATCGATGCTGATCCTGGCGCTTGTCGCCATTCGCTCCCTCATGGGTCCCAGGGTCCATCTCGCCGTTTGTATCGTATTCACGGTGTGCTTCTCGGCCAGTACGCTCTTGCTGTTTGTTGTCGGCCATGTGGCCGCGCCATGGCTGGGACGTATTCCGAACCGCCCAAGGGTCGCAGCACTCGGGATAGTCCTTACAATCGTGGGCATCGTGGTCTGCACATCGAAGGCCGTAGATGCCGGAGAAATGCTGCGTGGATTTTTACCTCGCGCCCCGATGGGGGCAACCGTGAGTTCGCTCGATATCGTTACCGTATTCGGTGCGATTTTAATATTTGCTGGCATCGCCTTGCTACCGGCACTCCAGCGCCGGATGGAACGCCCGGCCATCCAATGGTTGGGCCGCATTTCGTTCAGCCTTTATCTGACCCATTTTCCGCTTTTGATCACGGCCGCATCCGCGCTTTTCATTATGCTTTCATCGAGCGTCCCCTTTGGCGTCGCGACCGCAGCGACCGCCGTTATGGGCGTGTTTGGCAGTTGCTGGCTGGCATCGTTATTCGAGCGATGGATCGACAGACCGTCGGTTGCATTGAGCCGCCGAATAGGGGGCCAATTGCGACTGCGACCTGGCATCCCGCCTGGCCTGAGATCCCGAAGTCGCATTACGAAGTAGCGCATACCTCTCTCCTTCCCCATTCGGCTTTCCCCGCCGTCATGGCCGCTCTTGTTGTCTAGACGGGAGACCTCCCTGACATTTTTAGGATCGTCGGTCCAATGGAGCACCGCCATGCCTTTGGAGTCCGGAACGATCGTGGACAGCCGCCTGAAATGTGTTCTCTTCGCGGAGCAGGAAAGGGTGAGCACGATCGAACTCGGCGGTCGGTTCGGCAACAGCCGGGAGATCGGATACCTCTAACGCCGCCGATACCGTGCCAAGGGTGTGCAGGCTTGAAGGACCGCTCAAGCCTCCCACACCCTCGGCATCGCGGCCCAGATCGCCGCCCTCCGCGACACCCACCCAGCCCGGCGCGGGCGCACAAGCTGGCTCGGCGTCTGAAGTATCTGGCGTCGGTGGTTATGACCTGGATGGAGAACTACCTGGCGCAACTCGGCGCCTGGGCGACCGTGACGCAGGGCGCGATCTTCATGATCCGCGTCCTGGCCTTCCGCCGCGGGATCATCGGGCAAATCGGGAACGCCCTGACGCTACAGCTGTAGCTCGGGTCGTCCTGCTCCGATCATTCGACACTCATCGACCTGAGAAACAAGCCGCGCTGCGCCGTCCCGCCCCATTCGCGGCGGCTGGCGGGTTGCGTTGGCTGGGCGATCCGGAATCGGACTTCTCGAGGGATCGGCGAGTTGTCGGCCGGGGGCAAATCGAACGACAGGACAGTCGGCACTAGATC
>JAYUEJ010000209.1:0-2141 GCA_043739265.1 Rhodopila sp.
TGCGCAACGGCATGGCCAATGAGAATTTTCACATCAAACCCACCGACATCCGCGTGATCCCGGGTGACGTGGGCGGGTCGTTCGGCATGAAATCGGGCGTGCATCTGGAATCGGTTCTGGTCGCCTGGGCGGCGCGCCGGCTGAACCGTCCGGTGCGCTGGATTTCAGATCGGACCGAGGGCTTCCTCACCGACGAACAGGCCCGCGAAATGCGCATCGGCGCCTCGCTCGGTTTGGACGCGAACGGAAAATTCACCGCGCTGAAGTTGCGCTGGGACGTTAACCTGGGCGCCTATGTCTCCGGCCGGTCGGGCTGGGGCGTCGGCAATATCGGCGGCATCGCCGGGGTCTATGACATCGCGTTCATCGCGGCGCAGGTCTGCGGGGTGCTGACCCATACCGTGCCCACCGCCGCCTATCGCGGCGCCGGCAGACCGGAGGCAACCTACGCGATCGAGCGCCTGATCGACGTCGCGGCGCGGGAATTTGGCATCAGCCCGTACGAATTGCGCCGTCGCAACCTGATCCCGCCGTCGGCGATGCCCTACAAGACGGCGCTGACGTTCACCTACGATTGCGGCGAATTCGAAGGCAACATGCAAGAGGCGGTCGTCCTGGCCGAGTTCGATTCGTTCGAGGAGCGGCGGGCGGCGGCGGCGAAACAGGGCAAGCTGCGCGGCATCGGCCTGTGCAACTGCATCGAGGTCGCCGGCGGTCCGTTCCTGCGTCCGGCCAGGGACCTCGCGACTGTCCGGTTGGCCAAAGACGGCACGCTGATCCTCCGCTCCGGGTCGATGTCCGTCGGCCAGGGACTGGAGACGACGATGACCCAGCTCGTCGCCGCCCGCTTCGGCGTGACCATCGAGCAGGTGACCTGGGAAGGCGGCGATACCGACCTGCTGCCCAGCGGCAAGGGCAATGGCGGTTCGGGAGCGCTGTGCATCGGCGGATCGGCGGTGACCCTGGCCGTGGACAAAGTCATCGACAAGGCACGCCGGATCGCGTCCGAACTGCTCGAAGCCGCGGTCGTCGATGTCGAATTGTCCAACGGCCGCTTCACCATCGCCGGCACCGACCGTTCGGTGTCGCTGGCCGAGGTGGCCCGAGCGGCACACGATCCGAACCATATTGCGCCCGGTGAGGAAGGCGGGTTGGTGGAGTCGGGCGAATTCACCCCCACCGCCGTCACCTTCCCGAACGGCACCCACATCTGCGAAGTCGAGATCGACACCGAAACCGGCGTGACCGCAATCGTCCGTTACAGCGCGGTGGAGGAACTCGGCCGGGTGCTGAACCCGATGATCGTCGCCGGCCAGATCCATGGCGGCGTGGTGCAGGGCGTCGGCCAGGCCCTGGGCGAAATCATTACCCATGATCCAGACTCCGGGCAGATGCTGACCGCAACGTTCATGGACTACCAAATGCCACGCGCCGACGAATACCCCGAGTTCCGGCTGGCGACCCGCGAAGTGCCCACCGCGGTGAACCCGCTGGGCGCCAAGGGTGTCGGCGAGGCTGGCACGGTGGGTGCCCTGGGTGCCGCGATGAACGCGATCAACGATGCGCTGGCACCGCTGGGGATTCGGCATTTCGATATGCCGGCGACACCGGGCCGGGTGTGGGCGGCGATCCAGGCCGCGAAGGGGTAGCCTGATGTGCATCCGCTGCCGGAACCACCCCCGATGTGTCCGACCCGGCGGTCTGACGATGGGCCGGCGCATGGCATGACCGGGAGAGCACGCCAGGCCGACGCTGGCCAACCCGACTGTTTTTGCAACCGGCCCGGCCCCCTGCGGGAACGGCCATGATCGCGGTTATCGACGCGTGGCGGGGTGGGTTGTTCAAACGATCGCACTGGATGCCGAACGTCGTCTCTGGGCTCATCGTCGGGGTTGTGGCGCTGCCGCTGGGGCTGGCCTTCGCGATCGCCTCCGGCGTGCGCCCGGAACAGGGCCTCTACACCTCTATCGTCGGTGGCCTGGTGGTGTCCACATTCGGCGGCAGCCGTATCCAGATCGCCGGCCCCACGGGGGCGTTCATCGTCATCCTTGCCGGCGTCGTCGCCGAACATGGACCCGCGGGGCTGCTGGCGGCAACCATGATGGCCGGCGCGATGCTGGTGGCGATGGGCCTGGCCAGGT
>JAYUEJ010000210.1:0-6477 GCA_043739265.1 Rhodopila sp.
ATTGTCGTTTTGCGTGCCGCGTTCCTGCCGCCCGGCCAGATAGCCGTCGGTCCAGGCTTCATCGTGCAGGTTTGCTTGCGGCACCGCCTCGGCTTCGACCATGGGCGGGGACGTCTCCTGGTTCCGGTCGTTGAAGTCCTCGAAGACAGCAAACATTGTTTCGGTCGTCATTCTGCCAACCCTCCTTCAGAGTTATTCGATCATCCTGTCGTCGCTTCCCGTGCTGATCTCGATTTCGCCGCTGGCCGCCAGTTCCTTTGCCAGATTGGCGATCGACGCCTGGGCGTCTTCCACGTCCTTCAGTTTCACGGGACCCAGGGACGCGATGTCGTCGCGCAGCATTTTCGCCGCGCGTTCGGAAAGTTGCGACAGGAACAGGGTGCGGATCGCCTCGGGACTGCCTTTCAACGCGATCGGCAGCTTTTCCTTGTCGATCTGGCGCAGCAGCACCTGTATGCCGGCCGGGTTCAGGCGTTGCAGGTCGTTGAAGGTGAACATTTGCGCTTTCACCTTTTCCGCCGACTCGCGATTGCGTTCTTCCAGGCCGGTCAGGAACCGGGTTTCCGCCTTGCGGTCGAAGTTGTTGAAGATCTCGGCGATCAACTGGTGCGAATCCTGGCGCGACGTGCGGGCGAGGTTGGACATGAATTCGGCGCGCAAGATGCGTTCGACACGTTCCAGCACGTCTTTCTGGATCGATTCCATCCGCAGCATGCGCATGACGACTTCCATCGCGAAGGTGTCGGGCAACAACGTCAGGACGCGGGCGGAATGGTCCGGCTTGATCATGGACAGCACGACGGCAACGGTCTGGGGGTATTCGTTCTTCAGGTAACTGGCGAGAATTTCCTCGCTGACGTTGCCCAGCTTGTCCCACATGGTGCGCCCGGCGGGGCCGCGGATCTCTTCCATGATCTGCGAGACGCGGTCCTTCGACAGCGCCTTCATCAGCAGGTTTTCGGTGTTTTCGAAGCTGCCCATCACGCCGCCGGTGGCACCGAAATTTTCCACGAAATCGACGCACAGGCCTTCGACGGTGTCGGCGTGGATCACCCCGAGCTGCGCCATGGTGGCGGAGATCGCCTTGATCTCATCCTCATGCATCATCGCGAACAGCTTGCCAGCGTGCTCGTCACCGAGCGCGAGCATCAGGATGGATGCCTTGTGAAGCCCGGAGATTTCGCCGTCTGATACGCTGCGAGCAGCCTTGGCCATGTTGTCTGGACACCCTGGTCATCATGGAACCGAAAGGTTCGTGACACAGGGCTAAACGGAAAAGCTTACCAATCCGTTAATAGGGGGGGCCGCGGAACCGGCGGCGCGATAAAAAGTATGGTGCCGGGGGAGTCACACGCGGGTGGACAGGGCCATCGCGGCGGCGCGCCAGGACGGGGCTGGTTCGCCGGCGGCACCGTATCGCGTTACCGACGGCGGTGGTTTGGCGGCCCGCGCGACGATCCTGACGATTCGGGTCTGCACGGCGATCGCCTGTTCCAGCAGGGTCTGGTTGTTCGCCGCCAGCTTCCCAAGCCGTTGCCCCAGTTCCGCAAGCCCGGGTGGGTAGGGGGCGACGATCGGATGTCTCACCAGATTGGCGAGAGCGACGTCCTTGGCGGCCACGAAAGCGACCGCGGCCGGGAAGTCAAGCCGCTGCAACGCTTCGTTTTCTCGCATCAGCAGAGTCTCCAGACACTGGGCGGCCGCCATCGGGTCGTTGCTCATTTCGGTTTTTCCCCCTGCATCCGGCGCATCGCTTCATAGACGGGTTTGGCCAGCCCCAGCCCGCCATGGGCGGCGATCTGCCTGGCGAATTCCTGCACCAGCATGGGCTTCCACGCTGCCTCGCCGGATTTACCGCCGAACGCATTGTCGGCGGTGTTCACCGTGTCGAACATCGGCTGCAGAAGCTGGCCGATCGCCATCGCCTCAAAGTCCTTCGCGGCTTTTGCCAGTTTCGCGGGATCGGCGGCCGGCGATGGCCGGGACACGGCCAGCGGCGGCCGGGGTGCGGGTTGCACCGGTTGCAAGGGCGGCGTCGGGGACAGTTTCGGCATCAGCGCACCTCCAGATCCGCCTGCAAAGCGCCGGCCGCCTTGATCGATTGCAGGATACTGATCAGGTCGCGCGGGCCGACGCCCAGGGCGTTCAGGCTGGCAACCAGATCCTGCAGGGTCGCGCCGGTACGCAGAATTCCCAGCTTTTTGTCGTGCTGGTCGTCTATTTCGATGCTGGTGCGCGGAACCACGACTGTCGCCCCGTTGGAGAACGGGCCGGGCTGGCTGACCTCCGGCGTTTCGGTCACCCGAATGGTCAGGTTGCCCTGCGCGATCGCCACGGTACTGATCCGCACATTGGAACCCATCACGATGGTGCCGCTGGCCTCATCGATCACCACGACCGCCGCGTTGTCGGGCTCCACCCGCAGATTTTCGATCACGCCCAGGGTTTCGATCGCGTCACGGTTGGTCAGGTCGAGCCGCACGGTTCGCGGATCGGTCACCTTGGCGATCTTGCCCACTGTGCGGTTGATCACGGCGGCGATGCGTTGGGCCGTGGTCAGATCGGCGTTGCGCAGACCGAGCCAGAGGCCGTTGCCTCGGTCGAGTTTGAAGGGGACTTCTTTCTCGACCGTGGCACCGTTGGCCATGCGCGCGGAGGTCGGCACGCCGCGGGTGACAGACGCGGCGGCGCCACGCGCGGCGATCGCACCTGTGGTCAGGGTGCCCTGGCCGACGGCATAAACTTCGCCGTCGGCCGCGAGCAATGGCGTGACCAGCAGCGTTCCGCCGGTCAGGTTGGTGGCATCGCCGAGGGCCGAGATCGAGATGTCGATTCGGCTGCCGCTGCGGGCAAAGGCGGGCAGTTGGGCGGTGACCATGACGGCGGCGATGTTTTTCGTGGACAGCGCGGTGACCTGGTCGCGGGTGTTGACGCCGAGGCGTTCGAGCATGCCGATCAGCGATTCACGGGTGAACACATTGTTGTTCAGCTTATCCCCGGTGCCGTTCAGCCCGACCACCAGGCCGTACCCGATCAACTGGTTCTCCCGCACGCCTTCGACTCCGGCGATGTCCTTGATTCGCACCTCCGCGCCCGCTTGCAGCGCGGGGCCAGCGGCCAGACCAAGCAGAAGTGCGGCGATCACGCGCATTTTGCGCACGGGTTCATCCTGAAGATGGCTAAGGACCGTTGCAGCAACTCCCGTGCCACAGCGGAATACCCTGAATTTGGCGGTTTCATGTTGGTTGTGAGACGGAAAAACCTGCCGATCGGCAGTGGTTTTCGGCAAATAATGCCGGGTGCGACAGATTTCGTTACAATGTGTTGACATCTTCGTGAGCGCTATTGGCGTTGGCGAAACAGGCCGCTATACGTCCGCGCGTTCACGGTCCGGAATGGGCCGGTTGTTAAAGTGACTCGTGTTAAAGTGACTGGTGATAAAGTGACTGGGATCGAAACCGCATGATGGTGACACTGCCGCCGGATTATCGCCCCAGCGAGACTGAGGCTTTCATGAGTCCCATTCAGGCCGAGTATTTCCGCCAGAAGCTGCTGCGCTGGCGGTCCGATCTGCTGCGGGATTCCGACGGCACCCTGGCGAGCCTGTCGGAGGGTGGCATCCGCGAAGCCGACATCACCGATCGCGCCAGCGTTGAAACCGACCGGGCGCTGGAACTGCGGACTCGGGACCGGGCGCGCAAACTGGTGTCCAAGATCGATCAGGCGCTGGTGCGGATCGAGGTCGGCAGCTACGGTTATTGCGAGGAGACCGACGAGCCGATCGGTCTGCGGCGGCTGGAAGCTCGGCCGATCGCGACGATGTCGATCGAGGCGCAGGAACGGCATGAAAAGATGGAACGAGTTCATCGCGACGATTGAGCGGGTTGCCGGACGCCGGGCACGGCGGCGAAGCAACGCAGTAGTATCGTATGGCCATTGGGGATAAGAATTTCTCGGTACGGTCATAAGGTAAGGCAGATGGGTCCGGTTACGCGGGTCGGAGTCACGGTTTCATTCCTGCGGATGGATGACGCGCCGACCACGCCGGCGACGGGATTGGCGGCGGGGTTCCAGATCGTCCGGGCACAGGCTCCGTCGGTACCGTTCTACCGCTATCTCTACAACACGGTCGGTGCCGATTACCTTTGGTGGCTGCGCCGCACGATGCCCGACGAGGAGCTCGCGGCGCTGCTGCGTGACCAGGCGGTGGCGCTCTACACGCTTTATGCGAAGGGCGAGCCGGCCGGATTTTTTGAGCTTGATGGCCGGTCCTGGCCGGATGTGAACCTGAGCTATTTCGGCTTGATGCCCAATATTATTGGTCAGGGTATCGGATACGCCTTCCTGCGCGCCGCCGTGGACGAGGTCTGGCGGCATAATGCAAAAGGTATGACGGTCAACACCTGTACCGCGGACCATCCCGGGGCGCTTCCCAACTATCTGCGCGCCGGATTTTCCGTGGTGCGCAAACTGCGGGAGATCTGGGCGGTGCCGAACCATTTGAACATGCGCATCGCGTCCAGTTTGAAGCTTTGACCGACCCATCGGGCGACCTGGCGCTGTATGTCCATTGGCCGTTTTGCCTGGCCAAATGTCCCTATTGCGACTTCAATTCCCATGTGCGGGAGAGGATCGACCAGGACCGTTTCGGCGCGGCACTGCGGCGGGAACTGGCAACCGAGGCCGGTCGGCTGGGTCGGCGGCGCCTGACGTCGGTGTTCTTTGGCGGTGGGACGCCGAGTTTGATGGACCCATCGACGGTGGGCGCGCTGCTGGACGACGCCGCCCGCTGGTTCGATGTGGCGGACGATTTGGAAATCACGCTGGAGGCGAACCCGACCAGCATAGAGGCCGGACGGCTGGCGGATTACCGAACCGCCGGGGTCAACCGGGTGTCGATCGGCATCCAAAGCCTGGACGAGCACGCCTTGCGCACGCTGGGCCGCCAGCACTCCGCCGCCGAGGCGATCGCCGCGCTGGCGCTGGCTCGGCGGTTGTTTCCGCGGGTGTCGTTCGACCTGATCTATGCCCGGCCGAACCAGGATCTTCCGACGTGGCGGGCGGAGCTGCGGCAGGCGTTGGCGATCGCGGCGGATCACCTGTCGCTGTATCAACTGACGATCGAGCCGGCGACACAGTTCGAGGTTTTGCACCGGCAGGGGAAGATCGTGCTGCCGGACGAGGACACCGCGGCGGCGCTGTATGACGCTACGGAGGAGGAATGCGGGCGGGCCGGATTGCTGGCGTATGAGATCTCCAACTACGCGCGGCCAGGGCAGGAAAGCCGGCACAATTTGGCGTATTGGCGGTATCTCGATTACGCGGGGATCGGGCCGGGGGCGCATGGGCGGGTGACGATCGATGGGTCGTTGCACGCGACCCGGCGGCATCGGGCGCCGGAGCCTTGGGCGGATCGTGTGGAACGGACGGGCGATGGACTGACGGCGAGCGAGCCCGTGGCGGCGACGGAACGGGCGCGGGAGGCGTTGCTGATGGGCTTGCGGCTGACCGAGGGGGTCGAACTGGCGCGATTCGCGGCGCGGACAGGGCGGACGGTTGGGGAATCGGTAGATGCCGGGGTGCTGGAACAGTGCATCAACGCCGGCTATGCAATCTTGACGTCCGAACGGCTGGTGGCGACGCGGGAGGGGCGGATCAGGCTGGATTCACTGCTGGCGGCGTTGGTGGTCTGAGGGCAAAAAAACGGCGGTGCTTGTGGCACCGCCGAAGTTTAGGGAGGAAACGTCCAAGAAAGCAGTGCGCCTAAGCGCGACTGCAAGCCTTATAATGGGCTTCGCATGTGCAGCATGCAAGAGTATTTTGCTGCGATGCAGCATATTTTTTGTTTGGGCGGCCGTCAGGTGTTTTTTGCCCCATATGGCGGGCTTGTCGCTGGTCGTGGCGCTTCCGGCACGGCTCAGGGCAAGCGGTCTAGTGAACCCAGATCAGCCTCTCGCTACCGCCACCGGGATATTTATGCGGATTGAGCGCGGCAGCCTGCCTTTATCCCGGCTCACTCCGCGTTCATCCGCGGTAAATTCGTCCGTTTGAACGCCCAAAGCCGGCGCGCGGGGGCCACCAGGCCGACCGACGCCCGGCCACGGCGGTTCAAATGCGATAGTCCTGCAGGTTCACCGGATTGTTCTGTGGCGCAACTCCGATTCAATTGACAAAGCGACTCGAATCGTGTTGTATTTTTCCTATATTATCTTTAAAAAAAGATGGTGAATGAGTCAAGCCTGCGAAATAGGATGATCGGGTTTACTCCGTCGGTTCGGCGGGATGATTTTGCGGCTCCGCGCGCCGGCGTTCGGCCAGGATTTTTGCTGTTTTTGTTCATTTTTATGGGCAGTTTGCCAGGTTTTAGCCTGGAAAAGCCGCAGGCCGGCTCAACCGATCCACTTAGCCAGGATGTTTCGGTCGAGACCAGGGACGGGTTGCTGACCGCGACGTTCTCGGACAGGACCGACGATGGGG
>JAYUEJ010000211.1:0-6468 GCA_043739265.1 Rhodopila sp.
GACGACGATGCGGCCAGGGCCGACGACCGGCTGAATGATTTTCTCGTCCGTTACTACGACCAGCCTGCCGCCGGCACCCGTCGCCGCCAGGCCTGCTATGCCGGACCGCCCGCCGGGGTGGCCGAATGGCTGCACACCTATGCCCGGGCCGGCGCCAGCCATCTGGTGCTGCGCTTCGCCGGCGACCACGAACGCCATCTGGAGGCGATCGCTAAGCTGAGGCAGGCCTAGAAAACAGAATGCAGGGCGATCTTGCCGGCTGGCCGCGTCCGCTGTAAGGGCAGGCAATGCCGAACCTAAAACACACCCCTTCGACCAAACCGACCCATACTCGCACCAATTTCGACGATCGCCTGAGTACCGCGGCCGCCGCCAGGCAGGCGTTGCTGGAACGCTTTCGCGCCCGTCCAGGCGCCGACGACCCTGCGTGGATCGCGCAGCAGGCCGCCCTGAAGGCGATCGCCGATGCACGCGACACCCGCAATGCCGAGCGCAAAGCCGCCAAAGAGGCCGAGGCCACGCGTCTGGCCGCCGAACTGGCGGCGCAGAGGGTCGCGGAGCAGGTCGCCGCCGCCGAGGCCAAGTCCCGAGCCGCCGCGGTTGAAATCGAGCGTAAGGCCGCCAGGGATGCGAAATATGCCGCGCGCAAGGCGCGGAAGTAGCCTGGACTCACGTTAGCGGCGGGCAACAACGCCGCCCGCTGTTTTGTTCGTGTGCATGCGGCACACATCAGTCGATTCTCTTACAACCGTACCGCCCAACAGGGCGTCCGGGAGGCATCCATGGTCAAACGTCGCAAAGAGGAAGACATCGCCGGCATTCTGGAATTCGATGGGCGCACCAGCGAGGATCCGGAATTCGTCGAGTGGCTGACAGACCACAAAGCCCGCAACGGCGGCAAGATTCGGGTCAGCCAGGGTGGCAAGGGTGTCCGCGTGATGTTCAGCAAGGACGCCGACATGGCGTTCTGGCAGCGCCGCAACGAAGCCGTGTCGAAGGGCAAGAAGTTCGTCGCCTGAGGCGAACGCCTCTCGGCACGAGTTGGGGGGTTCCGATTGCCGTCCGGAAGGCGTGCCCCTCCAGACCGTCATCGGTACCGATACGCAACACTCCCGGATTGCTGCCGGACGCGGCGGTCGAGCCTTGGTGGCAGGTCGTGACCGGGACGTTGTCCGGGGCAAAGATCGTCAGCGAGACATCGTCGATTTTCTTGGCGCTCCCCCGTTTCGCGCATCCAGCGTGGCACGAAACGGCGGCGGCGGACATCGCCGGGAAATCAGGTGACCCGGCGAATCAGGTGACCGGGCGAATCAGGTAACCAGGGGCAGCAGGGCGATGTAGGTGCCCAACAAGCCGATGGTGATGGCAACAGCGATAAGATAGCGACGCATTGGGGTCCTCCATCCGCATGGCGGCGACTCAGTCGGACGCCGCGGGCCGGCGCTGTGTCCCGGGGCACAGCCAGACGCTAGTCCGGCCGTGTGTTCGCGGCAGGGAGATGCGGCGGCAAGATTGTGGCACCGAACCGATGCCCGCCTTGACGGCGCGGCGCTTTTCCGCGATCGGTCCGGCCGCATAAAACCCGATAATTAATAAGGAAGGCTCTTATGGCGGCATCTGTTGGCCGCCGCCGAGACATGGGGAACGCACGGTGCGGCGTGCGGTGGCGGTGCCCAACACCGATCGCTCCGCCCTTGCATCGACAAGTGGCGTGACGGAAGAGGGAGCGGCTGGCGGATTCGGTGCCGCGGATGGAACAGTGATCACGCGGACGCCGGGTTTCGCGGCGTAGATCCGGATGTCATCCTTGTATCCGGTGACAGCTTCATGGTCCCAGCCTGCCCGGCCCCCCACCCCGGCCCCCCGCTCCCCCCGGTGCGAACCGATGCGCCTCGTGCCGCGGACTGAACATTTTGACTCCGCGAAACTCCGCACGAACTCCACGAAACTCCGCGTCCGCTTGATGACTGTCTGGCACACGGCACGAACGAACCGCCGTTGCCCCGGAAGGTGAAACAACCCGACTGCAACAGATAACGCTATAAGGGCCATAAGGAAACGTCATGGGCGATGTGCGCGGTCGTGAGATAGGCTTGCAGCGTCGCAAGCTGGGCCGACGTCCATTGGTTGGGTGCGGGCCTGTCCAGACACGCCTCAATTTGTGGAAACCGGGTTCGCCGTTTCGTCAATCGTTCATGTGCGATTGCCTTGCGTGCGGCTTAGCCGTCATCACCTGACCGCTTCACCGGCGCTATTCCAACGCGGGGCCTGCATGCAGCCGGCGAAAAAGATCGTTCAGTTCATCAAACGGCATCAGCCCCTCGATAAAGCCGAAGGTCCCCGCCTCCGCCATTTCACGCGCTGCCTTCAAGATCCCGCTGTAGGCAATCCGCGCCAGCGAACTTCCGACAATGACTCGCCTGACCCCGAGAGCGCCAAACACCGAGAGGTTTGGCCGGTAGTCCGACAATCCGACGATCACCGCGACGGGGCAGTCAACCGAACGGCACAGCGCTTCAATATCCGCTCGTTCGGCCAGCCCGGGCACCAGGATCATGTCCGCGCCGGCCTCTTGGAATGCCTGCGCGCGCTGGATGGTTTCAGCCAGGTCGGGCAGTTTGTGCATGTAACGATCGGCGCGCGCGGTCAGCGCGAACGGAAAGGGCAGCCGGCGCGCCGCTTCGGCGGCGGCACGAATTCGTTCCACCGCCAAACCGAGCGGCAGGATCGGATCGGTCCTGTCGCCCGTGGTATCCTCAATCGAACCACCGACGATGCCGGTTTCACCCGCCAGACGGATCGTCTCGGCGACCATTTCAGGTCTAAGTCCGAAACCATTTTCAAGATCCGCCGTGACCGGAATATCCACGGCGGCGGCAATCGAACGGGCGTTCTCCAGCATCAGTTCGCGCGTCGCAAGCCCATCGCCGTCGGGCAACCCGCGGGCAAACATCACCCCGGCGCTGCTCGTCTCCAATACCTTAAGCCCGGCATGGGCCAGCATCATGGCTGAACCGGCATCCCAACATCCGCCGGCGAGGAAGGCCTCCGGCGCCGCGTGCAGCGCCCGGTAGCGTTCGGTTTTTTGCAGTCGTGTGTCCGGCATTTCGTCCCGCCTCCCGCGCAGGCCGGACGACATTACGCACCCATTGTCCGATTTAACAAGAAGTTGGGCATGCGACGCCGTTGTCGTCGGCCATCGCTGTCGTCGCGAGTTAATACCGTCCGGCCGCCGCTCGGCGTTCACCCCCCCGCATAGTCCAGGTTGAAGTATAAACTGACTTTATATTACAAACGCATTTTTATGACGCCGAAATAATGGAGAAACAATCCATATATCCAGACGGGCGCGAAGCCGCATGCGCGAAAGTCGCCGCGGTATCAGGCGATCAGTGGCAGCAACGCGATGTAGCAACCTAACAAACCGATGATGATGCCAGGCGCCAAGGACCGGCGCTGTGGCCCGGGGCACAGCAAGACGCTGGTCCGGCCGTGTGTTCGCGGCAGGGAGATGTGGCGGTAAGATTGTGGCACCGAACCGATGCGCGCCTTGACGGGGCGGTGCTTTTCCGCGATCAGTCCGGCCGCATAAAACCTGACAATCAATAAGGAAACGTCATGGGCGATAAAACCGCTGCCCCTCTCGGCCGCCGTACGGTTCTTGCCACGTCCGCCGCTGCGCTTGCCATGCCATGGGTCGCCCGTGCGCAGGCGAACCCGCTGAAGATCGGCATCCAATCCATCTTCTCCGGCCCCATCGCCCTGCTCGGCACCTCCTCGCGCGGCGCCATCCAGCCGGAGATCGACCGCATCAACGCCACCGGCGGCCTGTTGGGGCGGCAGATCCAGACGATCTACCGTGACTCCAAAGGCCAGCCGCAGGAAGCCGCCCGCGTCGCGCGGGAGCTGGTCAACACCGATGGCTGCGAGATCCTGCTGGACGCCGAAGCGTCCTCCGGCGCCTACGCCGTGCAGGAAGTGGTGCGCGATCTCGGCGTGCTGTGCATCCATTGCACGAGTGAGACATCATCGCTGACCGCCGACCCGAAGCTGCGCGCACCCACGGCCTTCCGTAGCGCCCGGCAAGGGGTGCATGACTCGATCGTTGGCGGTGCGTTTGCGGCCCGCGTCGCCGTGGCCAAGAAACTGAACAAATGGGCGACCTGCTCGCCGGACTACTCGTTCGGCCGCGACACCACGGCGCAGTTCAGTGAGTTCCTGAAGCACTTCGCCCCGGACGTCGAGGTCACCTCGCAAAGCTGGCCGAAGATGGGTCAGCCCGACTTCACCGAGGTCGTGACCAAGATCCTGCAGGCCAAGCCGCAAGCCCTGTATTCGGCGCTGTTTGCCGGCGATCTTTCGGCGTTCATCAGCCAGGGCAATTCCTATGCGCTGTTCAGCGCCATGGAAGTGTTCATGCCCACCATGGGCGACCTGCCGGTGCTGACCACGGTGAAGAACCTGCCCGCCGGCATCCACTCCGCCACCCGCTATTTGCCGAGCTTCCCCGATACCGCGGTGAATGCCGCCTGGTATGCGGCGAACCGCAAGGCCAACAACAACGACTACCCGACCAACTGGTCGTGGGAATGCTCCACGTCCGTGCGATTCATGGAGGCCGCGGTGAAGAAGGCGAACTCCACCGACGGCAAGGCCGCGGCCGCCGCGCTGGAAGGCCTGACGATCGACACCCCGTTCAGTACCACCGGCAAGGTCACCATGCGGGCCGAGGACCACACCATGGTCAATTATGCCATCGGCTGGGGCACCACGACTCCGAAGGAGCCGTTCGTGACCGGTATCGAGCCGGGCGACTGGGGCCAGATTTTGGAACTTGAGGCCGAGTGGAAGAAAAAGAGCGGCTACATCTGAGCGCAAACGAGCGACGATCCCATGAACGCCGCACGCCGGTCCTTCAACGTCATCCCGGGCGACGGCTCCATAGGCTTCAGAACAGGCGCGATAGCGCCAGCGTCAGCCCCCGTGTCATGGCCGGGCCGGGCTCGGCCACCCACGACTGGCGGTGGTCACTTTGAGACAGGCGCGGATGACGGGGCCGCGTCGGTCATAACGGTTGGATTGATCTGATGGACCTGGACGCCCTGCTGGAATGCGTAACGGCTACGTCTTGTCTGGTCACTCAGACGACCAGCGGCCTGATCGTCGGCATGCTGCTGTTCATGGTCGCGGCCGGCCTGACCCTGATCTTCGGCGTGCTGAAGATCGTCAATTTCGCCCACGGCACCTTCTACATGCTGGGTGCCTACCTGGCGTACACGGTGTTCGCCGCGACCGGCAGCTACGTCCTGGGCGTCTTGGCCGGCGGGGTGGGGATGGCGATTTTCGGCATCTTCTTCGAACGGTTCCTGATCCGCCGGGTCTATGGCGCCAACGTGCTGATGCAGTTGCTGATCTGCTACGCCACCGTGCTGATCTGCGATGATCTGGTGAAGATCATCTGGGGGCCGGATTTCTACGCGATGGGCATGCCTCCGGAGTTCCAGGTGCCACCCTGGTTCATCCTCGGCGGCGTGGTTCCGCCGTTCTATCTGGTGTTGATCGTTGTCGCGCTGGTGATCGGCGGCGCCCTGGGGCTGACGCTTAGTCTGACACGCATCGGCAAGATCATCCGGGCCGCGGCGCATAATCCGAACATGGTGTCGGCGCTGGGGATCAACACGACGCTGCTGTATTCGCTGGTGTTCGCGGTTGGCGGGGCGCTGGCAGGACTGGCCGGAGGCCTCGCCGCGCCAGTGCGCTCGCTGACACCCGGCATGGGGTTCTCCATCCTGATCGAGAGCTTCATCGTCACCGTCATCGGCGGCATGGGGTCCATCGCCGGCGCGCTGATCGCCGCTGTGCTGCTGGGGCTGATCCGCAGTTTCGGCACCATCGGGTTCCCACAGTTCACCGAGGGTCTGATGTACATCGCCATGATCATCATCCTGGTGACCAAACCCAGCGGCTTGTTCGGCAAGGAGATCGTCTGACATGAGCCGCGCCCACACGTTCCGCGACATCGCCATCGGCTGTCTGGTGATCGCCGTCCTGGCGGCGATACCGTCGTTGCTGCCGAGCAAGGCGTTCCAGGATTTTGTCATTCGGTGCGCGTCGATGGCGTTGTTCGCGACGTCGTTGAATTTGCTGGTCGGCTATATCGGGCTGTCGTCATTCGGACACGGGATGTTCTACGGCCTGGGGACCTATTCGTTCGCGCTGCTGATGCAGAAAACCGCGATTTCGCTGCCGGTGGCGTTCCTGTTGACGTTGCTGATTACCGCGGTCACCGCGGTTGCGGTGGGGGCGATCTGCATCCGGCTGCGGCTGATCTATTTCGCCTTCGTCACGCTGGCGATGCAGATGCTGATGCACTCGGTGATCATTTCATGGGTGGGATTGACCGGCGGCGATCAGGGGCTGCAAGGCGGCATCCCCCGGCGTGTCGTGCTGGGGATCGACCTGGGCAAC
>JAYUEJ010000212.1:0-2131 GCA_043739265.1 Rhodopila sp.
GTCTGGTCGTTCTGGGCGGCGGCGGCTACAATCCCTGGACGGTGGGCCGCTGCTGGGCACTGATCTGGGGAACTTTGAACGATTTCACGATCCCCGACCGCCTGCCGCCCGATGCCGAAGCCGGCCTGCGCACCCTGCGCTTCGACCGAGCGGCTGGGCGAAATCCGCCGGAACACTGGTTTACGACAGTGCTCGACCGGCCGCGCGACGGACCTATCCGCGACGCGATCCGGCAATTGACCAAGGAAAATCTCATCGCATGAAACGCCGCTTTCTTCTGGCGCTTGTCGCCACCCTGCCCTTCGCCGGCGTTGCCTCGACAAGCCTGGCGCTGTCGCCGGACGCGACCGGGCCGCAAGCCGAACTGCCGAAGGAAAAACTGACGATCGTTGGCCGAGACGGCGTGCCGCATCCGTTCAACGTGGAGATGGCGCTGTCGCAGGATCAGCAGACCGTCGGCGAAATGTTCCGCACCAGCGTACCCATGGATGGCGGCATGCTGTTCGACTGGGGCGTCGCGCGCGAGTCGCAGATGTGGATGCGCAACACGCTGGTGCCGCTCGATATGGTGTTCATCAACGCCGATGGCACGATCAGGGCGATCGCCGAGAACACCACGCCGCGCAGCCTGGCGGTGATCGACAGCCGAGGGCCGGTGCGCGCGACGCTGGAACTCGCCGGTGGCGCGACCGCCGGCCTGGGTATCCGGGTTGGCGATACCGTGAAGCAGCGTATTTTCGGCAATGGGCCGTAGCGCGTTCGGGTGGTCCGCCGCGGCCGACGCGATTGGGCCGCGGCGATTGATCCTTGCATCGGAACGCCGCCGCCCATAGGGTCCGGCCGATGGCTACCGTCGGGGCGTGGCGCAGCCTGGTAGCGCGCCTGTTTTGGGTACAGGAGGTCGTGGGTTCGAGTCCCGCCGCCCCGACCACTTTTCTGTTGGAGACTCTGTCCATGCGTGCCCGCATTTTCCAGCCGCCCAAGACCGCGATGCAGTCGGGTTGGGCCAAGACGCAGGAATGGGCACTGGAATTCGTTCCGTCTCACGGCCGCCAGGCAGACCCGTTGATGGGCTGGTCCGGCGGCGGCGACACGCAGACTCAGGTGAAGCTGGCCTTCGACACACGCGAAGAAGCCATCGCCTACGCCGAACGCGCCGGGATCACGTTCGAGGTTGAACTGCCGCAGACTCGCCGCATCAGGCCGAAGGCGTACGCCGACAATTTCAAATACGGCCGCATCGAAAACTGGACGCACTGACCCGCCGATGGCGGTCTATACCGAAGTCACCGATGAGGCGTTGGCGGACTTCCTGACCGACTACGACATCGGCACGATGGTCGCATTTCGCGGCATCGCCGAGGGTGTCGAGAATTCGAATTATTCCCTCCGTACAACCGGCGGCGATTTCATGCTGACGTTGTATGAAAAGCGGGTTAATCCGAACGATTTGCCGTGGTTTCTGGGCCTGATGGAGCATTTGGCGCAGCGCGGGCTGGTTTGCCCGCAGCCGGTGCGCGGACGGGACGGATCGGCGCTGCGGCAACTCAGCGGCAAGTATGCGGCGATCACGACGTTTCTGTTGGGCGTCTGGCCGCGGCGGGTGCGTCAGGTGCATTGCGGACCGGTCGGCACCGCGATGGGCCGGCTGCATATGGCCGGCGCCGATTACGCCCCCGTGCGGCCAAACGCGCTGGGGCCGGCCAGTTGGGGGCCGTTGCTGGATCATTGCCGAGGGCGCGCCAATGAGGTGCAGGCGGGTCTGGCGGAGGAGCTGGATCATGCCCTGGGGAGCATCCTGCCGGCGTGGCCTGCGTCGCTGCCGGTCGGCCATATCCATGCCGACATGTTCCCCGACAATGTGTTCTTCCTGGACGCCAAACTGTCTGGGGTGATCGACTTCTATTTCGCCACGACCGACCTGCTGGCCTACGACATCGCGATCGGCCTGAATGCCTGGTGTTTCGAGCCGGATTTTTCGTTCAACGTGACAAAAAGCAAGGCGCTGCTGGCGGGATATCAGGCGGTGCGGCCATTGTCGGAGGCCGAACAGGCGGCTTTGCCGGTGTTGTGCCAAGGGGCCGCGATCCGCTTCCTGTTGACGCGGCTGTTCGACTGGCTGAATACCCCG
>JAYUEJ010000213.1:0-2128 GCA_043739265.1 Rhodopila sp.
AAAGACTGGAAGTTCTCGTTGCGGGCGACGAAATCGGTTTCGGCGTTGACCTCAATGATCGCTGCCTTGTTCGGGGCGGAGGCGACTCCGACCAGACCTTCGGCGGCGATGCGTCCGGACTTCTTCGCGGCGGCGGCGAGGCCCTTTTTGCGCAACCAATCGACGGCGACTTCGATGTCGCCTTCGGTTTCGATCAGGGCCCGCTTACAGTCCATCATGCCTGCGCCAGTCTTATCGCGCAGGACTTTCACCAGGGCGGCGCTGATCGCGGCCATGTCTTTAATCTCCTGAAAAAGTGGGTTCAGGCGGTCGCGGGAGCGGCTTGGGGCTCCACGTCCGCAAGGACCTCGGGCGGCAGTTCTTCGCGGGCACCGATATCGGCACCGGAATGGGCCATTTCGGCGCTGATGCCGTCCAGGACCGCGCCTGAGATCAGGTCGCAATACAGGGTGATGGCGCGGATCGCGTCGTCATTGCCGGGGATCGGGAAGGTGACGCCGGTGGGGTCGGAGTTGCTGTCCAGGATGGCGACGACCGGGATGCCGAGCTTGGTGGCTTCCTCGACCGCGAGCTTTTCCTTGTTGGTATCGATGACGAACAGGATGTCCGGCAGGCCGCCCATGTCCTTGATGCCGCCGAGGGCGCGGTCCAGCTTGTCCTTGTCGCGGGTGATGTCCAGGACTTCCTTCTTGGTCAGGCCCTGGGTTTCGCCGCCGACAAGGTTCTCGATTTCGCGCAGGCGCTTGATCGAACCGGTGATGGTCTTCCAGTTGGTCAGGGTGCCGCCGAGCCAGCGGTGATTGATGTAGTATTGGCCGCACTTCTTGGCGGCGTCGGCGACATGTTCGGCGGCGGCGCGCTTGGTGCCGACAAACAGGACTCGGCCGCCGGCGGCGGTGACGTCACGGACGGCGCGGAGGGCACGGTCCAGCATCGGGACGGTCTGCTGCAGGTCGATGATGTGAACCTGGTTGCGGATGCCATACAGGAACGGCGCCATGCGCGGGTTCCAGCGGCGGGTGTGGTGACCAAAGTGAACGCCGGCTTCGAGTAGCTGACGCATCGTGAAATCGGGCATCGCCATGAGCGTGCTCCTTTCCTGTGTCCGGTTGATACCTCCGCGGGGGTTGCTTCTGAGCACCGGCTCCAGGCTTTTGGCCAGGAAAGGCTCCCCGCGTGCGAATTTACCGGCAGTCGGGAGGGTCCCGGCGCCAGCGGGGGGGGATATGGCGGAGAATGGTTGGGATTGCAAGCCGCTTGAGCGCCGCTTGATCGCTGAGACCTTGCCAATCAGGTGGCGCAAGCAGACCGCTCACCCCGCGGTCATGCCAAGACCCGGCCCGGGCCTTCGGTTCGTCATTTTATCAGCCTGCGCAATGCGGCGGCCGTGCCGGTCATCCATCGCATCCCGCAACGCGTGCAACCGCGCGACCCGTATGTGCGGGTTATCCCGCAGCACGGCCCTGATCCATTCTTCATGAATCATCGCTGACCACTTCGCGTCCAGACCGAAAAATCCTTATGCGATTCCCCTGCACAACGCCCTTGCCATCGGGACAGAAAGTGCAAATATATGCACACCGTGGAGGGTCGTAGCCTTGGCCAAACCGGAGACCACTCGAAGCAAGGTCGTCGCACGCCTCGAAGCGGAGGGTTGGCGGAACGAAGGCGGCGGCGCCCACGACAAGTTCACCAAACCCGGTGCCGCCTTCCCCGCAATGGTGCCACGGCACCGGACGCTCAGCCAGGGTGTCGCGCGCAGTATCGCCAAAGCGGCGGGCTGGACTTGATCTGCCGTGGCGTTCGCAGGACCTATCAAAAGGATACATTTCATGCGCTTCATTGCTCTTATCGATGGCGGCCCCGGCGCCTACGGGGTGGTGTTCCCCGACCTTCCGGGCTGCACCGCCATGGCGAACACGCTGGATCAGGCCATGGCCGCGGCCGCGGACGCCCTGCGGGACTGGATCAACACCGTTGAGATCGGCGGCAATCCGATTCCGGCCGCGAGATCGGCCGAATCGCTGCGCACCGATCCCGAGGTATCGGACGCTCTCGCCGAGGGCGCGACGCTGGCGGCGATTCTCGCGGTTCGCTCCACCGGGAAACCGGTAAGGGCAAATCTGTC
>JAYUEJ010000214.1:0-6424 GCA_043739265.1 Rhodopila sp.
AGCGGTCGCCGGATCAGCGCTTCAGGTGCGATTGCTCTGACGAAATGACCGGATGCGGGAATTAGGACTGCCGGCGATTTCCGGACGCTGCCGCGCGACGGCGTGACCGACGATCGGTTGAACGACGCGATCCGCGAGGCGATCTCCCACAAACCCAAAGGCCACGACGTCATCATCAACCGCCGCCACGACAAGCCCGCTGTGGCGAGGCCCATGAGTGTTGCGGAGGGATCGGGGCGGTTACTCGAAAATCGGTCTGACTTTCGCCAGCACTTCGTCCATGATCGCCGCCGGCAAGGTATCGACTTTGCGTCCGTTGCGCGTTTGCATATCGATAACCCGAGGCTGATCGCACCGCACGACCCCCGTCGTTCCAATGCCTGAAATCGCCACCGCGAAGCCGATGCGCCGCGCGAATTGACCGCCGTTCGTGATAGGCAGTGTAACCGGTAGCCTGGTGGCCTCGTTGAACGCGGTCGGCGACACGATCAGCACGAGGCGATGACCGCGTTGCTCCCGCCCTTGCGTCGGATCGAGATCGACAAGGTAGATGTCGCCTCGCTTCACGGCAATTCACGGCCAACGGCTGGCGCATCGACCCATTCCCGATCTTCGTCCGATACTGCGCCGGAATAATCGGACGCGGCCAGCAGTTCGGCCAAAGTATAGTGGGGCTTCGGTTTGACCTCGACCACCAGCCGGCCACCATCGACGGCCAGTCCCACGGGGGATCCGGCCTGTAGATGCAGCAAATCGAGGATAGCGGGGGGCAAGGCCAGCATAACCGAACCGCCGACCTTGCGGAGAGTGGTGATATACATCGATAGCATTCCTGAATTATTATATCAAAATATAATACATGGTATGCCTAACCGCAAGCCTTAAGGGATAAAGCTCCCGGGCGATTGGGTGAACTCACGGGGCAATCGAGTAAACCAGGAAGTCGCAACGCCAAGGTCGCCAACCCCACAGGATACCGCGTTCACCGTCGAACACCGAAGCGTGGCCGGCGTCAATCGGTTCCCTCGCTGGTCAGCCATCGGCCCGACCACACGTCCTTCCTGGCGACCTTGGCGCTTCAACCTTATTTATTCACCCGGTTGCCCTGGATAAAGGTCGCAGTCCATCCGTCGCCGCCTTCGTGGAGGCCGTCCTCCGTTGCGTCAATTCAGCCGCTTGCGGATCGGCGGAGACATCACACACAACACACCGCGTTGCCCCAACCCGACCACCGAAGATCACTCCAAACGCGCTTACCGAGGCGGCATCCTGAACGCCCCGTCCAGCCGGATCACCTCGCCGTTCAGAAACCGGTTGCGCACGATATGCTCCACCAGTTCGGCAAATTCCGCTGGCCGCCCCAACCGAGCCGGGAACGGTATCCCGGCCCCCAGCGCGGCTTGCACATCCGCCGGCAAGCCATCCACCATCGGCGTGTGAAACAGCCCCGGCGCGATCGTCATCACCCGCACGCCCGCCCGCGCCAACTCCCGCGCCGCCGGCAGCGTCATCGCCACCACGCCGCCCTTCGACGCCGCATACGCCGGCTGCCCGACCTGGCCCTCATACGCGGCGATCGAGGCGGTGTTGACGATCACCCCCCGCTCGCCTTCCTCCAGCTCGTCCGCCCCCGACATCTCCGCCGCCGCCAGCCGCAGCATGTTGAAACTACCGATCAGGTTGATCCGGATCACCCGCTCGAACGCCGCCAGCGCCAGCGGCCCGTCGCGCCCCACGATCCGCCCCGCCGTACCGATGCCCGCACAATTGACCAAAATGCGCACCGGACCATGCGCCGCCCGCGCCGCCGCGAACGCCGCTTCCCCAGACGCCGCATCCGCCACGTCGCATCCGACGCCGATGCCGCCGATCGCCGCCGCCGTGGCCTGCGCCGCCGCCAGATTGATATCCACCACCGCCACCTTCGCCCCCAACGAAGCCAGATGTGCCGCCGTCGCCGCCCCAAGCCCCGAACCGCCACCCGTCACCAGCGCCGCCAGACCATCGATCCGCATACTATCGCCCCCTGTCCCTGACCCGCAGAAACCACCGGACGCCAATGCACGCAAGCCCGGCTTGACCCTCGGCCCATACCGCCCGACAACCGCCGCGACCAGCCAGGGAGCCACGCACCATGACCACCGCCCCATCCTACGCGGACGCCTACGGCGACTGGATGCGCGACCCCGCTGCGTACTGGGCAGCCGAGGCCCAAGGCATCACCTGGACGAAACCCATGGACAAAGCCTTCGACCCATCCATGGGCGCGTTTGGCCAATGGTTCCCCGGCGGCGAGTTGAACACCTGCTACAACTGCCTGGACCGCCACGTCGAAGCCGGGCGAGGCAATCAGGCCGCGCTGATCTACGACAGCCCGATGGCCGGCATCGTGCGCACCTTCACCTACGCCGAGCTTCTGGCCCGCACCGAGAAACTCGCCGGCGCGCTGGCTGCACTGGGAGTCACCAAGGGCGACCGCGTCATCATCTACATGCCGATGGTCCCCGAAGCCGCCGTCGCCATGCTCGCCACCGCCCGCCTCGGCGCCGTCCATTCCGTCGTCTTCGGCGGCTTCGCGGCGGCGGAGCTGTCCACCCGTATCGCCGACGCCAAACCGAAAGTCATCATATCGGCGTCATGCGGGCTGGAGCCGGGCAGGGTGGTCAAATACAAACCCCTGCTGGACGCCGCCATTGCGCTATCCCCGCACAAACCCGACGCCTGCCTGATCCTGCAACGCCCCCAGGCCGAGGCAGCCCTCACCGAAGGCCGAGACCACGACTTCAACGCCGCCGTCGATGCCGCCAAACCGCACGGCTGCGTCTCGGTTCTGGCAACCGACCCGCTATATGTATTGTACACATCAGGCACCACCGGCAAACCCAAGGGAGTGGTCCGCGACAACGGCGGCCACGCGGTGGTGCTGTGGAACTCCATGAAGATGATCTACGGCCTGGACGCCGGCGACGTGTTCTGGACCGCGTCCGATGTCGGCTGGGTCGTCGGCCACAGCTACATCGTCTATGCGCCGCTGCTGCGCGGCTGCACGTCGGTGATGTACGAAGGCAAACCCGTCGGCACCCCCGACGCCGGCGCCTTCTGGCGCGTCATCGCCCAGCACAAGGTGAAAGTGTTGTTCACCGCCCCCACCGCCATGCGCGCCATCAAGCAGCAGGACCCCGATGGCGTGCTGTCGAAGTCATACGACCTGTCGTCCCTGGAGGCGCTGTATCTCGCCGGAGAACGCTGCGACCCGCCCACCGCCCTGTGGGCTTTGGAACTGCTCGGCAAGCCGGTGGTCGATCACTGGTGGCAGACCGAAACCGGCTGGCCGATCACCGCCGGATTCCGCCAGTTCGGCCTGTTCCCGTTCAAACCAGGCTCCGGTGGCCGCGCCTGTCCCGGCTACGACCTGCACGCGCTGGACGATGAGGGTAAAGTCTTGCCAGCCGGTGCGACCGGCAACCTGTCGCTGCGCCTTCCACTCCCCCCCGGCTGCGGCCCAACCCTGTGGCAGGACGACGAGAACTACCGCCGGTCCTACCTGTCCGACTTCCCCGGCTGGTACCGCACCGGCGACGCCGGCATGGTGGACACCGACGGCGACGTCTGGGTCATGGGCCGCACCGACGATATCATCAATGTCGCCGGCCATCGTTTGTCCACCGGATCGATGGAGGAAGTATTGGCCTCCCACAAAGACGTCGCCGAGTGCGCCGTCATCGGTGCCAAAGACGAACTGAAAGGCCAGACCCCGATGGGGTTCGTGGTGCTGAAAGCCGGTGTCAACCGGCCGGAAGCCGAGATCGCGCGCGAACTGGTCGCCCTGGTCCGCGAACGCATAGGCCCCGTCGCCGCCTTCAAGGACGCCCGCGTCGTGGCGCGTTTGCCGAAGACCAGGTCCGGGAAAATCCTGCGCGCCAGTATTCGTAAGATCGCCGATGGCGAGAACGCGCCGGTGCCGCCAACGATCGAGGACCCGACAGCGCTGGATGAATTACGGGTGTTGTTCAAACGGTAGCGGCAGGCAAATTCACGGCATGATCCGGACCCACACTGAAAGTCACGTCGTCGGCCGCATCGGGTGGTTGCGCGCCGCCGTGCTTGGCGCCAATGACGGCATCATCTCGACCGCCAGCCTGATCCTCGGCGTCGCGTCCGCCGCCGGATCGCAAAGTGACGCCCTGATCGCCGGTGTCGCCGGCCTGGTCGCCGGCGCGATGGCCATGGCCGCCGGAGAATACGTCTCCGTCAGCTCCCAGTCCGACACCGAACAGGCCGAACTCGCCCGGGAACGGCAGGAACTCAAGACCGAACCGGAACGCGAACAGGAAGAACTCGCCCGGATCTACATGGCCCGCGGCGTCGATGCCGGCCTCGCCCGTCAGGTCGCACGCCAACTCATGGCCAAGGACGCGATCGGCGCCCATGCCCGCGATGAACTGGGGATTTCGGAAGCCAACAGCGCAAAACCGGTGCAGGCCGCCCTGGCATCGGCCGCCAGCTTCTCGGTCGGCGCCGCGGCACCTTTGCTTCTGGTGCTCGTCACGCCACCGAACTGGCTTCTCCCCCTCGTCGCCGGCGGATCCCTCCTGTTCCTCTCGCTGCTCGGTGTGATCGGCGCCATGGCGGGTGGCGCGGGTATTCTTCGAGCCACTATCCGCGTAACGTTCTGGGGAGCGCTCGCCATGGCGATGACGACGGGGATCGGAGCGCTGATCGGTAGGGCTGTGTGAGGTGACGACGGACCGATCCCCGGGGGCAGTCAACCGATAATTGGAGATTCCATCTATCGGATTCTATTCGATGTATGCTTATCGCAATGCGCGGTCCGTCACTCTTTTTCGGCCCATATTGCCACGATTTTTAATAATGTTTTGGCGTCTTGGCTCGATTCGAAGTGTAAAATTGCACCTGTGATTCTATTTCTTCCATTTATCGTGAGTTCTTTTGCTAGAGAAGGCACGGCTCTTGAGTCAGTTTTAACAAATACACGAAATCCTTTTATACAAAAGCTATAACCATTCAAAGATCTATCATAAAAGCTACATTTATAAGGTGGGTAAAAAATATCATCCGTAGGCATGGTGGTTGATGTATAAAAGATGACAGCCATAGCGGGTTCACTCGAGCACGACCCATCGGAGTATAGTATGTCTTGGAAAATTTTTTCAAACGGTCCCAGGCGAACGCTCTTCGCTTCTGGGATCGACGATATTGAGAAACGCCACAATATTGATACAAAAAATCGAACCAGAACTTCAGTATCATCCGGCTCTATTTCGAAAATATGTTCAGGTAGGTATCGTCCGTCGGAAAATTTTAGACGTTTCGAGATATGAATTTTTCCCAAAAAATTTCTAAAAAAATCTATACCAAATCTATCGTATTTGTCTCCTAAGTATCGATCGCACTTTTCACACAATATGTTTGTATCGGTTAGTCCTGACTGACTGTATTTTATACCAAATGAGTCTGATGATCCAACAAATAATTCTTTTGCGTCCCCTTTCAGGTCAAGGCACAAAGCCTTCGGCATCAGATGTGCCCTGATTGTCGGGCCATGCCCACAATTACGACAAATGCCAATTTCCCGATGGGCGCAATGCCCGTCAGTCATCACGACCCGCAACTCGTCATCTGGCTCGGGTTTCGTAGGCTACCCATATTGGTAAGAGTCCTGCCGGGTGACGTTGGATAAAATTCAGTGGTAAACATCAGCGCTCCCGCGGATCGTCCAGGATCTCCGCAAGGCGGTAATCAACCTCCTCCCCGGTCTCAACGACACGTATCCGCATCCGGCGATCACCATCCGCCAGTTCAGTGCCGGCACTGATGATCTCGTAAACCGGTCCGACCGCGCCAAAGCGCCGCCAGGTCCCGACCAAATTCGCGGGTTGCGGCATTTTCAGGACGTCTGCGTATGCCTGGTCCATCCGCTTCACATAGCATGATTTCCAGGATTTGCAGCCCGAACAAACAGCCCCCACAGGCCCACGGACACCGATATCGGACCCAAAGGACAGGCCACGGTCGTACCAGTCCTACGCCTTAATCCAGCTCGCCCGCCCAGCTTTCGCCGCCCGCGCGAAGTCTGCCAAACTCCGTTTCTGTTCGGCCCTCGACGGAACGGTCGCTGCTGCGACTAGCGCCCGCTCCTCGGCCGTCAGGCTTCCGGTCAACCGAGCCTTTCGGGTAGATAGGCGCGGATCGGTGTGTTCCTCCGCCACCGGAATGGAGGCATGTTTTCGGTCATGCGTCGTCATGTGGGCCGCTCCTGCTGATCCCGGCGGGTGGTCCGACGGATCTAATCTGGATCATCGCGGAAGAAGGCGACGATATCTCGGTGGCCTTCAAGCACATTCACAACCTCAAACGTGTCATCCACATAACGGAAAAAAATCATATACCCCTTGAAAGCGAA
>JAYUEJ010000215.1:0-2122 GCA_043739265.1 Rhodopila sp.
GGCTGACGGAGGTCGTGACTTGCCGCCGCCAAGAAGCGTGACTTCGCCGCGGTCGCCAGTTCGGCCTGGCGCTTTGCCACGCCCAGTTGGTCGGCGACCCGCCGGCGGTCGGTAATATCGGCGAAAGTGATGACCACGCCTTCGACGCCCTGGTCTTGCGTGCGGTAGGGTAATATTCGACGGATGTAGCAGGCACCGTTCTGGGCTTCGATCTCACGCTCGATCGGCACCAGGGTCCGCAACACCGTGCGGGCATCGGTCAACAGATCGATGTCGGATGCCAGCGAGTTCAGATCGGACAGCGGACGCCCAATGTCACCGGGAATGATGTTGAACAGAGCCTTGGTGGCCGGAGTGAAGAATCGGATATGGAGGCGTTCGTCCAGGAACAATGTTGCGACATCGGTGCTGTAAAGCACGTTCTGCAAATCGTTCGAGGTGGTTCTCTGGCGTTCCAGCGTTTCCTGAAGCTGGCTGTTCAGCGCGGTCAGTTCCTCATTCAGCGACTGCAATTCCTCTTTCGAGGTCAATAGCTCCTCATTGGTGGATTGATATTCTTCCTGGACGGACAATGCTTCTTCGTTGATGGCCTTCTGGTCTTCGGCTGAAATCTCCAGATTATGGATGGCGCCTTGCAATTCAGTCCGTGTCGCCTCCAGTTCCTGCTGCAGTTCGCTCACCAGCGGCGTCTCGCCCGGGTTGTTGGGTCGCGGGTTTACCGGCGCGGTTTTCGGATCGTTAATGAAACAGACAAGCAGCAGTTCCTCATCTTCGGTGCGAACCGGTTGCACCGCTATGCTGAACGAACTGGTTCGGCCTTCCTCGCTGATCCGCCCGCCGGCGATCACGATGCGGATGTTTTCATGACTGGCCTGCTGGATCGCCGACCGCAGCTTTGTGCGCATCCCCTGGCGTGCCATGGCGAGCAGGTCTTGCGACGGGTGTCCGGGTACGACGCGCAGATAGCGATCGGTCGGACCCAGGGAAAAGACACATTCGTGCTTGCGGTTGATCAGCACCGCCGCCGGCGCATAGGTTTCCATCACCACTTTGCGGCACAGTTCCGCAAGCGCTGCCTGGCGCCCGGGGGCGACACCTTGTTCCGGTCGCGCGGTCGATCGCGCCGGGTCGCCGGCCGACCTCATGAAACCAAAGTCTCTTGGCCGGCCATGGCCGATCTGGCGATAGAGCCGCTCCGGTTTAGAAATGACTTCAAACCGGTTCTCGCTGGCGCCGACTGTTTCGGAGGTTCCCAGTAGCAGAATGCCGCCGCGTTCCAAAGCAAAATGAAACAACGCCAGGACTTTTGCCTGGGCTTCGAGGCGCAGGTAGATCAACAGGTTTCGGCAGGATACGAAATCGAGGCGGGAGAAGGGCGGATCGGCCAACACGTCCTGTACCGTGAAGACCACCGCGGCTCGCAATTCCGGGGAGATACGGTAACAATTGTCTTCCTTGGAGAAAAACCGCGCAATTCTGTCCGGTGAAACATCGGCTGCGATGGTTTCCGGGTAGAGTCCGGCGCGGGCGATCGCGACCGCATCCGCGTCAACGTCGGAGGCGAACACCTGGAGCTTGATACCAAGCTGGGCGGCGGAAATCGCCTCGCGGAACAGCATGGCGAGCGAGTAGGTTTCCTCGCCGGTGCTGCAGCCGGCGATCCAGATGCGGATCGGCCGGTCGGGCGCGTGGCCGCGCACCATATCGGGGATGATCTTTTCTGCCAGGAGGTCGAATACCCTGGGATCGCGGAAGAAGCTGGTGACGTTGATCAGCAGGTCCTTGGCGAGAAGACTGCGTTCCGCCGGGTTGGCTTCCAGCATGCTGATGTAGCGATCCGCGTCGGTTTCATCGATCGATGCCATCGCCATGCGCCGGTCGATCCGGCGTTGGAGGGTTCCGGGCTTGTAGAGCGTGAAATCATGCGGCGTATTGGTGCGGAGAATATCGATGATTTCCGATAGCCGGTCTTGCGGCGCGCCCGGGGCGGGCGAGCCGAACCGCGGTTGCATGCGGCCGATGTGGCGTAGCGCGTCGGGTATGCCGGCCACCGGCAGCACGAGATCCACGTCGCCGGTCAGGATGGCATTGCGTGGCATGCCGTTATAGGCGGCTTCGTCGG
>JAYUEJ010000216.1:0-6416 GCA_043739265.1 Rhodopila sp.
GTCGCCGCCGGCACCGGGCTTTCGCGCGGCAACGACACCGCCGGTATCGCATCCAGCCCGCGCAGTCGCAGAACTTCCTCAATCAGGTCGTTCTCCGCCTCGATGTCCGCGCAGCCCTCAGCGGCCTTCGCAGCCCGGATTGGGTCCAACAGCGGCGACTGGTCCAGGGTGATCGCGGCCGCGACGTCATTGCGCCAGGACGGCACCGCGACGGTCACCGCCACCGCATCCCGAACCCGCACGGCGAATCCGAGCCGCTCCAGCGACCCGACCGCCTCATCCGCCGAAATGTCCGACCCGCCGAAGCTGGCAATCCGCTCGAACCGCAGCGTGGCATCCCGCTGCCAGGCAGGTTCGCCGCCGGCCGTCGTGACCGCGCCGGCCTCGCCGCCGCAAAGTTCCAGAATCAACGCCGTCGCCGCCTGAATCGCATCCGGCATCAACGCCGGGTCCAGCCCACGCTCAAACCGCTGCCGAGCATCCGACACGATCTGGTGCCGCCGTCCAGTCCGAGCGATGCGGATCGGATCGAACAGCGCGCACTCGACGAACACTGACGTGGTGGTCTCATCGCAGCCGGTCGCCTCACCGCCGATCACCCCGCCGATCGATTGCACCCCGGCCGCATCGCAGATGGCGCAATCCTCGGGATCGACAACGTAATCCTTGCCGTTCAGCGCCCGCATCGTCTCCCCCGCACCGCGCCGCAGGGTCAGAACATCGCCCGACAGTTTCGCGACGTCGAACACATGCAACGGGCGTCCGAGATCGAACGTGAAGAAGTTCGTGACATCGACCAGCGCGTTGATCGGCCGCAGCCCGATGAACGTCAGCCGGTCCTGCAACCATTTCGGGCTGGGCGAGTTCTTCAGGCCCCGAATGGTCCGCCCGATGATCCAGGGGCAAGCCTCCGGAAATGCAATCTCCCACTGCGGCCCACTCTGGAACGCAGGCGCGATCGCCGCCGGCTGGAACGGCTTTAACACGCCCAGCCCAGCCGCCGCCAAATCCCTGGCCACGCCACGCACCGAGAAGCAATCGCCCCGGTTCGGCGTCACCCCGATCTCGATCACTGGATCGTCCAGCCCCGCCCAACTTACATAAGACGCCCCAACCGGAGCCTCGCTCGGTAATTCGATAATCCCCGCATGGTCGTCGCCCAGGCCCATTTCGCGCGCTGACAGCAGCATCCCGGCACTCTGCACGCCGCGGATTTCGCCGACTTTCAGCGTGATCCCGCTGCCCGGAATAAACGCCCCGGGTGCCGCGAACACCGCCTTCATGCCGGCGTGAGCATTCGGCGCCCCGCATACCACGGACACGACACCATCCCCGGTATCCACATGACACACGCGCAGCCGGTCGGCATTGGGGTGCTGCACCGCCTCTATCACGTGCGCGATCCGGAACGATGCCAGCGCCGCGCCGGGGTTTTCGACGCCCTCCAACTCCAACCCGATCTGAGTCAGGGTGTCGGTGATCTGGTCCAGTGAGGCGTCGGTCCGCAAATGGCTTTTCAGCCAGGAGAGGGTGAATTTCATGGCTCAGATCCCCTCGTGCAGCATGGTCGGCGATAACGGATTGAACCCGTAATGCTTCAGCCAGCGCAGGTCGGATTCGAAGAACGGCCGCAAATCGGCCATGCCGTGCTTCAGCATCGTCACCCGCTCCACCCCCATGCCCCAGGCGAAGCCTTGCCATTCTCGCGGGTCGATGCCGCAATTGGCCAGCACGCGCGGATGCAGCATGCCGCTGCCGAGGATTTCCAGCCAGTCGCCGCCGCGCCCGATTTCCCCGGTTTTGCGGTTCCAGCCGACATCGACCTCCATTGAGGGTTCGGTGAACGGGAAATAGGACGACCGGAAGCGGACCGGCAGGTTGGCGATGGCGAAGAACGTCCGAAGGAAGTCGATCAGGCAGCCCTTCAGGTGCCCCAAGGTCAGGCCGCGGTCGATCACCAACCCCTCGCACTGATGGAACATCGGCGAATGGGTCGCGTCATGGTCGGCGCGATACGTGCGTCCGGTGACGATGACCCGGATCGGCGGTTCCTGCGACAGCATCGTCCGGATTTGTCCCGGCGACGTGTGGGTCCGGAGCACCGAAGGCGCCAGCCCGGCACGCGGTGGCAGATAAAACGTGTCGTGATCCGCTCGGGCGGGATGATGCGCCGGGATATTCAGCGCGCCGAAGTTGAACCAGTCGCTTTCGACGTCCGGTCCATCGACGACGGTGCAGCCCATGGCGCCGAAGATCGCGGCGATTTCTTCCATGGTACGGGCGATGGGATGGATCAGCCCGGTTTCGCGCGGGCGCGGCGGCAACGTCGGATCAATTCGTTCCGACAGCAGGCGGGCGTCCAGCGCCGCGCCCTCAAGCGCGACCTTGCGCCCTTCGATCGCCGCGTTCAGTGCGTCCTTCAGCCGGTTCAGCGCCGCGCCGCGGTCCTTTCGCTGTTCGGGCGCCGTTTTGCCCAGGTCACGCAGCATGCCGGTCAGGCTGCCATTGCGCCCCAGGACGGCGATACGCACGGTATCCCAGGCCCGCAGATCGGCGGCACCGGCCAGCGCGGCGTCGGTGGAGGTCTTCAGGGCTTCAAGGTCGTCATTCATGGTTCTGTCCCGTACACGAAAAGGGCCGCCCTGTTCAGGCGGCCCCTTTTCTGGATCGCGGTCCCGCAGGATCGGCGTCAGGCCAGGGCGGCCTGAACCTTCTGAACGATCGCCGCGAACGACGCCGCATCGTCATAGGCGATGGAAGCGAGCACCTTGCGGTCCATCTCGATCCCAACCTTTTTCAGCCCGCAGATAAACTGCGAGTAGTTCATCCCGTGTTCACGCACCGCGGCGTTGATGCGCTGGATCCAAAGCGCGCGGAATTCGCGCTTCTTAACCCGGCGATCGCGGTAGGCGTATTGAAGCGATTTCTCCAACCGTTCCCGCGCGATGCGGTAGCTGCTGGACGACCGGCCGACGAAGCCCTTGGATTGCTCAAGGACCTTCTTGTGGCGGGCGTGGGTGGTGGTACCCCGTTTGACGCGTGCCATGCTGCTCTATCTCCCCTTACGCAATGCCATAGGGGGCCCACTGCTTCACGGTAATACCGTCAGCATGGGTCAATGTCTGGCTGCCGCGATTGGACCGCTTGGCCTTTTGCGTACGCGCGCTCAGGCAATGGCGCTTCTTGCCGGGTCCGGCCATAACCTTGCCGGTCGCGGTGATCTTGAACCGCTTTTTGACCGACGACTTGGTCTTCAGTTTGGGCATTTTGGTCTCCTTACGGTTCGCGCTTGCCCATCCGAACTGGATGAAAACGGCCCCATCCGAACGAGAATGAGGACGGCCCCACCCGAACGCGGGTGAGAACGGCAAGCAGTCGCGGCCGGGCATGCCCTTCCAGGCCCGGTCTCGCTGACAGGGGGGCGTATAGCGGCGCCCGCGCCGACAGGCAAGCGTGGATCGCGACACGCATGCGCAAAAAAAACCGACACGCCCCGTATGTCGGCCAGTCGGCCGATGGACCCTGTCCGATCGACATCCACGCCCTCCCCGACCCGGGCTTCGGGTGAGTCCGGGCCGAACTCACCCGCCCCGTCCTGATGCTGACCCGCGGCCACGACGTGCGGACGGCGCATCGACATTCTATTACTGTTTGTGCGCCTGCCGGCCGCCGCTCCTCATGGGGCTTCCTGGCTCGGTGTTATACAAGCATGGCGTGCTCGCGGCTGATGATAGCGGACCAGGCATGGCATTGTCCTGTCTCCCCGGGGCTTCAAAAATTCCGGTGTTTTTCAATAACGACCACACTCCGGTTAGCGGACCTCGCCGCCGACCGACGGAAGCCTGCCATGGGTTCCCCCGCCGCTTCCATCGGGTCGGTGGCCATGTGCAAACCAAGGATTTTTCCGGCGGTGGCATCGGCACTCAAGCCCGGTCATCGCCCCCGAGGGCAAGAGTAAAAACCATACCAGTCATAGTAGGAATAACGTCGCTATATCCCGGTTGGGACCATCGAACCGCCAATCTCGTTATCAATAAGTCAGGAAAACCCACCTGTCTCGGCGCATAATCCTCCTCGGCGGCTGTTGTTTCGCTGTTTCCTTCCGCCGGGACACGAAATATACGCCGAAACCTCCGGAAAGTGTTGTAAAGCGGCGGTCTTTGCGTCATAAAGCTTGCTCGGGGCAAGGTAGTTTCAAGTGAAAGAATCAGTCGAAGCATCAGGAAGCACACACGCGGACGATTTTCGGCTTGAGGATTTCTTGCCGTACAGGCTGTCCGTCGCCGCCGACGCCGTATCGCGTCTGGTCGCTAATCAATATTTGGCGAAATCAGGGCTGGGTATGTCGGAATGGCGTCTGCTCGCCGCGGTGGGCCGCTTTGGGGTCCTGTCGCCGACCGCCGCCGGTGAACGGACGTCGATGGACAAGGTCAAGGTAAGTAGAGCCGCCCTCAGCCTCGTGGCCCGTGGATTGCTGCGGCAGAATCAGGACCCGGCGGATGGCCGCGGCCGATTGCTGCGGCTGACCCGCAAGGGCGCCGCCAGTTTCGCCGCGATCGCCCCGACGGCAAGAAACATTGATGCGGCCCTGTCCGTCGGCTTGAGCAAAACCGAACTGGCGGCCCTGCACAAAGCCCTCGGCAAACTTTGCGACCATGCCCAATCGATGCAGGGCAGCGCAAAAAGCGACGCGGCCGATTAGCATCCGATAACATAACATCCGATCCGGCCGGCGATACCGTGCGAGGTTCGGCCAATGCTGTGTCAATACGCATGCGGCTACGGCGTGATAGCTTTAACTTCAGGCTGTCACGCGGTATCCTCAGCGTACGACAGGGCGGCTCGCCCCTGAGGTTGAAGTAACTTCGGGCAATCGCGCTTCCATGGGCACCCAGACGATCGGAACGTTTCATGACACTCGACCCGGCCACCCTCGCCGCTCTTTCCGGGGTTTCCACCGCGACCATTACCACTGTCTTGCTTAAGAAAGGTCTGCGAAACGTCTGGATGCGCGGCACCAGACCGATCCGTGCCGGCCAGCCAAGGCTGATCGGGCGCGCCTTCACCCTGCGTTTCGTCCCGGCTCGTGAAGACCTCGCCACGCCGGAATCGTGGTCGTCCCCGATCTCCACCCGCGCCGCGATTGAGGCTATGCCGGACGGCTGCATCGCCGTGGCCGATGCCATGGGCGTTACCGACGCCGGCATCTTCGGCGATATCCTGTGTGCGCGGATGGCAAAAAAAAATGTTGCCGGGCTGGTCACCGACGGTGTCGTCCGCGACATCGCCGGCGTTCTTGGCACCGGCCTGCCGGTCTGGTGCCAGGGCACCGCGGCCCCCGCCTCGGTTGCCGCACTGACCTTCGTGAGCTGGCAGGAGCCGATTGGCTGCGGTGGCGTCGCTGTGTTCCCCGACGATATCATCATGGTCGATGACGACGGCGCCGTGGTTATCCCGCAGAAGCTTCTGGCCGATGTGGTCGCCGTCGCGGCCGATCAGGAACGGTTGGAAGAGTGGATTATGACCCGGGTCAACGACGGTGCGTCGTTGCCCGGCCTGTATCCCCCGAACGCCGAGAACAAGGCCCGCTATGAGGCTTGGGCCAAGGGACGCTAACGGTCCGATCCCAACGCCTGCCTTCCAGGCGTTGGGTGAATCGGCGCATCCAATCACTGGCGGCCCGCCGGACGCCTGAATGATCGCGATCGCCCGATCACAAAATAACGCTATGTTGCGTTCGTCGCGACTCTGCTGACGAGTGCCGTTTTTTTGACTTAGTTCCCGTGCTTCTCCGGTGCGGGCAGCAGGGGTTGGATGTTGGATAAACCGGTTCTACAGCAAGATTCACCGCATAAACCTCAGGCGCGCCTCAACGCTCGGAAGGTGTCGGCCGGACTTCGCATGAAGCTGTTTGTCGCTGGTGTTCTGGCGTGGCTTTGGGCGCAGGTGCCGGCGCGCTGGGTGCCGGGGATTTACCGCGTCATGGTCGTGGCGGCCAAGGGACTGCCGGCGCCGCTGAGCCAAAGAGGCCTTGCTTTTTTCCGGCGGCTTAGCGCGCAAGGCACCATCGAACGGGATTACACGACATGGATCAGCCTTTACGAACAGACGGATACCCAAGCCTGTCAGGCCGCTCAGGCGCATCTCGCCGGGTTTGAGGCGCCGCCCACGTTCTCTGTCGTGATGCCGGTCTTCAACCCGTCCCCTGACCATCTCCGGGCGGCGATCCGATCCGTTCAGGCTCAGTTCTACCCGCACTGGGAACTCTGCATCGCCGACGATGCCTCGAAGGAACCTCACGTCCGCAAAATCCTCGAGCGCTACCAAAAAAAGGACCCGCGCATCAAAGTCGTTTTCCGCGAGACCAACGGCCACATCTCCGCCACGTCGAACTCCGCCCTCGCGCTCGCCCACGG
>JAYUEJ010000217.1:0-2117 GCA_043739265.1 Rhodopila sp.
GCCTGACACCCACTCCACAGAACAACGGCAAGACACCGGACAGCAATACGACGACTGTGCCGATTGCCCTGCTTCCCCGGGTGCTTCACCTTGCCCGCCACAGCGATATCGGCGTTGATGCGGGCCGTTCAACGCACATAACCGAATCCAAGGGGAAATCGGATGAAGCTGGTGACTTTCGTGCGGGCAGGCGCGATCGGATATGGCGTGCATCTCGGCGATGCCGTTCTCGATCTGCGGCTCGCCGCTTCCCTGGCGGGGGAGCCGGCGTTGCCCCCCGACATGATCGGCTTCATCGCCACCGGCGCCGCCGGCCTGACCACCGCGCGCCGGCTGCTTTCGGCCACCGGTGTTGTCGAAACTGCCCGGATACCGGCTGGCGAGGTCCGTCTGCTGGCGCCGATCCCTCGCCCGGCCAAGAACGTGTTCTGCGTTGGCCGCAACAACGTGGATCACGTCGCCGAGGGTTACCGAGCGCGTGGCACAGAAACGAAGTTGCCGGAATTTCCGCAGTTTTTCAGCAAGCCGCCAACTGCGGTGATCGGGCCGGACGAGACGTTCATTCACGATCCAAACCTGACCCAGATGCTGGATTATGAGGTCGAACTCGCCGTGGTGATCGGCACGCGCGGCTGCGACATCGCGGCCGAGAACGCTTTCCAGCATGTGTACGGCTACACCATCGCCAACGACATCACCGCGCGCGATCTGCAACGCCGGCACGACCAGTGGTTCAAGGGCAAGGGGCTCGACCGGTCCTGCCCGTTGGGTCCGTGGATCGTGACGGCGGACGAGATCGCCGACTATCGCACCATCGAGTTGTCGCTGTTCGTCAACGGCGAGCGCCGGCAGAACGCCAAAGTTGGGCAAATGATCTTCGACATTCCGGCGATCATCGCCTCGCTTTCGGCCGGCATGACGCTGGAACCGGGCGACATTATCGCCACCGGAACGCCGTCGGGCGTCGGCTATGCGATGACCCCGCCGCGTCCGCTGAAGGCAGGCGATGAAGTGGTGTGCGAGATCGACCCGATCGGCCGGCTGGTCACCCGGATCGTCGGCCGGTGACACAGGGGGCGATGACACAGGGGGCGATGAACGCCGTGACGCTTCCCGCCGGCTGGCCGCGGAACAAACCGTTGGCCGTAGCGGTCAGCGTGATGCTGGAGGGTTGGACCGACGACGCCGCCCCCGGCATCGGGCCGATGGGCAACGTGTTGCGCGCCGGTGTGCTGGATTTGCAGGCGCGCTCCTGGGCCGAATACGGCGCCAGGGTTGGCGCCTGGCGCATCCTGGACATCCTGGCGCAAGCGGGGGTGCGGGCGGTGTTCTACACCAGCGGTGTGCTGGCCGAACGGTACCCGGCGTTGATGCGGGCGATCGCCGATGCCGGCCACAGCGTCGCCGCCCATGGCTGGAGCCAGCACATCATCCCGGCCACCCAAACGCCGGAGGACGAGGCGCGCGACCTCGCCCGCTGCGTGACGATATTGACCGAGACGACGGGGACCAAGCCGCTCGGCTGGGTCAGTCCGCGCTGCACGCCCAGCGCCCGCACGACGGCACTGCTCGCCGGCAGCGGTTTCGCCTGGCACGCGGATTTCTTCGACAACGATCTGCCGCGGGTCGAGCCAACGGTTTCGGGACCGATCGTCGCCATGCCGTTCACCATGGAGGTGAACGATATGCCGCTATCGGTGCGCTATGGGCAGGAGCCGGGAGCGTTTTCCCGGATTCTGGAGAGCATCGTGGCCGGTTGGCCTCGGCTGGGTGCCCGAGCGGGCTGTGTGGATATCACCGTGCATGCGCATGTGTTTGGTCGGCCGGCGGGGGCGCTGGCGTTCATCGACGCTTTGGACGTCGCCAGGCGCTATCCCGATTGGGCGTGGCTGACCGATCACGACGCGCTGGCGCGGATGTGGCGTCCGAAACCCGTCGTTTGAGGGGCGATTTACGTCTGAGGAAGGAACTCCCCCAGAGGAACTCCCCCAGACGATCGCGCCCTGACCGGACACTGCCAGGATTGGTCTGAAATGGGGCGAAACGCATGCGGACGGTCGATTGGTTACGAGTGCTGGCGCTGATCGCGGGGCTTGCGGGATGTTCAGGCACCAGGG
>JAYUEJ010000218.1:0-6397 GCA_043739265.1 Rhodopila sp.
CTTGCCAGCGACAATCACACCGGACATCATCAATTCGTTGCGGTCATCAATTATCATCCTGATTGACGCTGCCTCTCATCCAGATTGTCGCGCTACAGATGTCCAACAACGATCGCTGCGCCCTTGCATCGACCCGTAGTGTGACGGCCAAGGCAGCTTCTGGCGGATTCGGCGCTGCGGACTGAACATTTTGCCTCCGCGAAACTCCGCACGAACTCCGCGAAACTTTGCGTCCGCTTGATGACTGTCTTGCACACGGCACGAACGAACCGCCGTTGCCCGGGAAGGTGAAACAACCCGACTGCAACAGATAACGCTATAAGAGCCAATGTGATTGTCCTGCCTACGCGGGCAGCATGCCGCCATCGCCGGGGTTGTCCCGCGTTCCAATGAACGGCCGATAGCGCAACGACACCGCATGCCGACGAAAATCCTCATACGATTTGGTGAACGTATGCAACGCTTGTGGCATCCCAGCCACAGTGTTCCGAAAATGCCATGCTGCACTGCCGAAGCGGGTTGCCTGGAGGTTAAGCTGGCGTCATTAATTCCGTGCAGGTCTGGCTGCCCCCCCGCCTGAACGCGGGATTCGACGGGCGAGGCCTGAGGAGATCGCCGGCGAACCGGTGTAATAAGGAGGATTTTCATGCGTAAGCTTCTCTTGGCCAGTGCGGCCCTTCTGGGAGCGTCCGGCGGTCTGGCTCTCGCCCAGACAGCTCACCCGAACCAAGGCCAGTTGGCCGCCCCGTATGGTGCCGGCCCGGCCGCGAACAACAACAATAACGTGTATGGCACCGCCAACACCCCGACCGGCGCCGCAGCCGCTGGTCCGCTCAGCACGCTTTATGCGCCGAACACCGACGCTGTCCCGGCTCCGGGCACTGTCGTCATTCGTTTGAACGGCCGCGTTGAAGTCGATGTCGGCGCCGCCTTCACCAGCGTTGACAAGGGCGTCGGTGCGAACGCGGGCTACAAGGTCAACCCGATTGGCATCTCCAGCTACATGCGCCTGTATCCGGGCTTCGACGGCGTAGCCGCGAACGGCCTGCGTTACGGCGCGTCCATCGAACTGCGTGAAAACTGGCTTGCGTCCGGAACGCCCGCCACCGGTGCCAGCGGCAATACGTCGGGCCAGACTGTGTTCGTCCGCCGCGCCTTCACCTATCTCGCGTCCGACAAGGCTGGTATCGTCCGCTTCGGCCAGACCGACGGCGTCATCGGCCTGTTCGACAACTGCATCTTCTACTCGGGCTGCTGGGACGCGGGCCTTGGCAATGCCAATGGCGGCATCAACCAGACGATCAGCACGCAGAACGGGTCCGCCATACCGTTCGTTTGGCTGTCTCAGGCCGGTGCGGAATACGGCAACCAGAAGATCGTTTATCTGTCGCCGCAATATTTCGGCTTCGATTTCGGCCTTCAGTATGCCCCGAACATGGGCAACAACAACCAAAACTCGCCGGGTTGCGGCCAGGCAAACGCGACCTGTATCAATCTGACCTCCGGCAACGATGCGACTCGCTGGTTCAACCAGGTCGGTGCCGGTCTGCGCTTCCAGCAGGCTTTCGGCGCGGTGGACCTCAAGGCGTACGGCTTCTATGAGACCGCCAGCAAGGAAAACCTGACCGTCGGCGCATATCTGGCGCCTGGCCTGGCCACTCGTTCGGCCGGCGCCGTGACCAACATCCGTTATGACAATCTCAGCTTCTACAAGGCTGGCCTTGCCGTCACGGCGCTGAACGTCACTGCCGCGGTTGACTACATCGGCGGTGCCGTGAACGGTCAGTTGGCCATGCGTCCGACCGGTGGCGCGCCGACCAACGCGATCATCACGGGTCTGACCTATGCGAACGGTCCGCTCGCCCTCGGCATCCAGGGCGGCCTGATCGACACCCAGGGCGATGCGCGCCTCGTGGGCGTGTCGCAACGTCGCGAATACGAAGTCGCGCTTGGCGGCGCCTACAAGCTGGCTCCGGGCGTCCAGTTGGTCGGCGAGTACATGTACACTCACCGTCACCAGGGTGGCTTCGACTTCGCAACTGGCGGCGTAGCAGCCTCGCTGGGCGGCGCCGCGGGCAACATTACCCGCGATACCCAGGGACAGAGCGTCGTGTTCGCGACTGTCCTGACCTGGTAAGCTGTCGCTTCAGCAAGACGGAGGAAACGGCGGGGCATCACCCCGCCGTTTCTGTTTTTGCAGCGACGCCAACCAACGCTCGCCCGGCTGAGAAGAATGACGATTGCTGACCGGCTTGTCCGGGGCTAAAGACGGCCCCACTCGAGCGACCAGGCAACATGAAGCGAGCCTCACCCATGCGACCGATCCCGTTTTCCGCTCAGCTTCTGCCCGCTGCCGTGATCGCCGTGCTGGCGGTTGCCGCCTGCTCCTCCGAAGGGCTTAAGCGCAATCCAACGCCGCCGGATTTCCAGGGCGTGGGCAGCGGTTCGGCCGGCGATGCGGCCACCACCCGCTACGGCGGCAGTGACAGCGGCACGATCTTCGGCATCGGCAAGGACGCCCGGAAGGACTCCGGCGTTGGCGGCGCTGGCGGCGGCGGCGGCGGTTCCGGTATCGGGGTCAACGCCTATCTTTGGCGCGGCGCGCTGGACACCATCGCCTTTATGCCGCTGGCCTCGGCCGATCCGTTCGGCGGGGTAATCATCACCGACTGGTACACACCGCCCGGCACCAGCGGCGAACGCTTCAAGGCGACCATCTACATTCTCAGCCGCGACCTGCGCAGCGACGGCCTGCGGGTCAATATCTACCGTCAGGTGCTGCAGAATGGCCAATGGCTGGATGCCACCGTGGCCGACTCGACGGTCGGCGATATCGAGAACAAGGTTTTGGCGCGTGCCCGGCATATGCGGGAACAGTTGCAAGCAAGCGGCTGATAGGGGCGGTCTTTCATCGGCCGGAATGAGCCCCGTCATTGGACACGGATGCCTGGCGGGAGGCTTCTAAAGGCATGATGCCCCTTTCTCGGCTCTTTGGTCCGGGTCGTTGGGGCTGCCCAGCGGTTCTCATTTTGACCGGGTTCCAGTGCCTTATCGTCATGGCCGGGCTCGTCCCGGCCATCCACCCCCAGGCGTTCGTGCGCAGATGGCCGGCAGAAGACCGGCCATGACGGATCGGGCTCGGTCGGGTCGCCTGGCATGAGAACTGCTGAGGGCTGCCTATACAAACATATGTGCCGCGATAGCGGACCAGGACGCGCCCCGTCATGACGGAGTCGCGTGCCGGCCGACCCGCTTATCGCCTGGCGTTTCCGAATGTCTCGATCGCGGGTCACCTCGGATGTTCATGCGTCAACCTGAGGCGGACCAGTTGGTCCAGCAGGCAGCGGCGCGATCGCCTCGGGTCGTGCCGCTCAGGCCGCCGCCCTGCTCGACCAGGCGCTGAGTGCCGATCCACGCCATCCGATGGCGCTGACGATGCAGGCCGAACTGGCGTTGGTCGGCAAGGATCATGCGCGGGCACTTGGGTTGACCGAAGCCGTCCTTGGCATCGAACCGAATTCCGCGCCGGCCTGGCACCAGCGCGCGCCCGCCCTGTGGTTGGCGGGCCGTCAGAACGAGGCATTGCACACGGCCAGCCGAGCGGTCGATATTCAACCGCCCAACCCGGCGTTCCGGCTGCGCCTTGCCCAGTTCGCCGCCTGGACCGGGCATGGCGCGGCGTTCGAGCACGTCTTGCGTCCGCTGTTGGCGGCCGAACACCATGACCCGGCGCATTACGCCGCGCGGTCGCCATGACGGGGGAGCGGGCGATCGCCCGGGACTACTTCGACAACGCCGCGCCGCTTCGACGACGCAGCGCCTCTTCTGGACCAGGCACTGCGGCTACAGCCGGACGTCACGGTCGCCCGGATGTTGCGCGGCCTGAACCAGCTTCGCCGCGGCCGGTTCCGTGAGGGATGGAGCGATTACGCCAGCCGCGAGGGCATCCCCGAATTGTATCCCGATGGTCAAACGACGCTCGCGGATCAGGAATGGCAGGGGCAGGGACAGGGGCAGGCGTTGGCGGGCAAAACCCTGTTGGTGACCGACGACCAGGGTCACGGCGATGCGATTCAGTTCTTCCGCTATCTGCCGTATCCGCGGCCGTCCTCGCACCTGAAATCGGCGATGAAACGACCAGCCGTCCGGCGGCTGGCGGCTTGTCGGGCGATGCGGGTGGGACTCGTATGGTCAGGCGATCCCCGGCATACGCGCGACCATCTGCGCTCTGTCCCGGCCGAACTGTTCCCGGGTCTGCCGGATGTGCCGGGGATCAGCGTCCACAGCCTGCGGCACGAAGTCCGCCGCGCGGACCTGCCGGCATTGGGCAAACCGGTATGGCTCGTGCTGCATGTTGCCCCCGACTGGCGCTGGATGGCCGATCGGACGGACAGTCCCTGGTATCCGACCGTCCGGCTGTTCCGCGTGGCTCCGGCGGAATGGTTGAACGCTCCCGGGGCTTCGCCGGGGGCGGATTGGGCGCCTGTTCTGGATCGCGTGGCAACGGCATTGCGTGCATTATCGCCCCCTTGATCGTCCTGTCCGGCGGCGGGATCAAAGCCGATCGAGGGAGACAAGCGAATGACTACCCGGGAATCATCCGCCCGAGCGGCCGGCCTGCGAACAGGTGAACATGGAAATGCGGCACTTCCTGGCCGGAATGCTCGCCCATATTGGCAAGAAGCCGGTAGCCTGGTGACTCCAGCCCCAGATCCTTCGCGATCCTGCCGACGGCCCGCATGAATCCGGCGATATCCGCTTCGCTGGCCGAGGCACTGAAATCGGCGAAAGAACAGTAAGGACCCTTCGGGATCACCAGCACATGCGTCGGCGCCTGCGGGGCGATGTCGTGGAACGCCAGCGCGAAGGCGTCCTCATAGACTTTCTGGCAGGGGATTTCCCCACGCAGGATGCGGGCGAAAATGTTGTGTTCGTCATAGGGCGGCAGGCCGCTGACCGGCATCGGAAAACTCCCCGGAGTTGGTGTTGGCCGTCGTTTTACGATGCGCAAGGGGCGTGTGCCAGGGGTCGGTAATCGGGGTCGGTAACAGCGGTCGGTAACAGGGGGTCGGTAACCGAGGTCGGTAACCGATTGGATGGTGAGCCTTTCCCGTCCGGCCTGGCGCGGCCTCTCCCGGTCGTTTTCGCACGCACGCACGCACGACCGGTGCGGTTCGAGGCAGCGATTCTCATTTTAGCCGACCCGACCTTGCCCGGTCCGTCACGGCCGGTCTTGTGCCCGGGGCAATCGGGTGAATAAGCCAAATGACCACGCCAAGGCGCCGGGGCGCCCAGGAACCGCCAATATGGTGTCCGCCCGGCATCTTGGCGGTCCTTTTTCGCGACTTCGCGACTTGGCGTTACTCCTTTGATTAGTCACCCGATCGCCCTGGTCTTGTGCCGGCCATCTGCGCACGACCGTCTGGAGGTGGACCGAAGGGACAAATCCGGCCATGACGATAAAGCAATGAAACCCGGTCAAAATGAGAACCGATGGGTTCGAGACTTGCCCGTTGGCGGCCCAGGGATAACAATCGCCTTGGGACGGAATAGGGCTAAGGACGATGAACTTCGAATTCTCCGATGAACTGATGCAACTGCGAGACCAGGCGCGGCGCTTCCTGGCGGATCGATGCCCGCCGTCCGTGCCGCGCCGCATCCTGGATACCGAGGAGCCGTTTGCCGCCGACCTGTGGCGGGCCATCGCCGAGATGGGCTGGACCGGGGCGGCGATCCCGGAGGAATATGGCGGCGTCGGCCTGGGCCGGTTGGCGGTGTGCGTGCTGGCCGAGGAAATCGGGCGTGCGGTGGCGCCGGTGCCATTTTCGTCGTCGGTGTATCTGGCGACCGAGGCAATCCTGCTGTTCGGTTCGGAACAGCAAAAGCAGACATGGTTGCCGAAACTGGCGTCCGGCGAGATCATCGGCACGTTCGCCCTGGCGGAGCGGGCGGGGTCTTCCGATCCCGCGAAGCTGACGGCATCGGTTGCCGGCTTGCGTCTGACGGGGACGAAACTGGCGGTGCCGGACGGCGATATCGCCGACATTGCCGTCGTCGCGGTCAATGGCGGCAACGGCGCATGGCTGCATCTGGTGGACCTGAGAGGCGCCGGGGTGACGCGGCAGACGGTCGTTACTTTCGATCCCACCCGGTCGCATGCTCGGATTACATTCTCGGGTGCCGAGGCGGAACCGTTGGCGGGCAGCACGGGCGCCGGCACCGTGCGCACATTGCTCGATTACGCAGCCGTTCCGATGGCGTTCGAACAGGTTGGCGGCGCGCAGGCGGCGTTGGACATGGCAAATGCATATGCGAAAGAACGTTTTGCTTTCGGCCGGCCGATCGGATCGTTCCAGGGCATCAAGCACAAGCTCGCCGACATGTATATCCAGGTAGA
>JAYUEJ010000219.1:0-6388 GCA_043739265.1 Rhodopila sp.
GCGGTAGAAATCGCCCTCATGATTGACGAACACCTGCGTCTTGTACTGCAGTTTTCGGAACGCCGAACTGTGGATGATGCGGTCGCGGTCGCGCTGCCAGGGGCTGCGGGTTTCCGCCTCCGGTTCATGGTGCAGCCGGCCGCGCGCGGTGGCGGGGGAAACGGCGTAGGGAGCCAGCGGGGGACGACGGAACATCGCATGCGGATACACCGTGACCGGGAACGCTTCAATCGGGGCTGCTTCGATCTTGCCGCTTCAATTCCGTTGAGGAAGCGCCTATCTTATGAGGATGGAACAGTTCGCCGTTACCGACCGCGCCGCCGCCCGGATCGCCGAGATCGTCGCCGAGACGCAGCAAGCGACCGAAACCGCATTACGCGTCGCCGTTTTGGCCGGCGGGTGCAGCGGCTTTCAGTACCGCTTCGAGTTCGATCCCCAAACCCAACCCGACGACCTCATCATTCAGCGTGGCTCCGCTCGGGTCGTCGTCGATTCGGTCAGCATGGACCTGCTAAGCGGGTCGGAGCTGGACTACACCGACGAACTGATGGGCAGCCATTTCGCAGTGCGCAATCCGAATGCGAAATCAGCGTGCGGATGCGGGACCAGCTTCTCCATCGATTAAAATACGGCCAATCGCGGCGGGATTGATGCGGCAACAGGCAGTGCGGGCCATGCCGCGGCGTAGAGGGGTCACGCCCGACAGTGGCGTAGCTCTTGCAACGACCGATCAGTGCTGAAAAATGGCCGCGTCGTATGACAGAGACCGCCGCAAGCCTGCCTACCATCGGCACTCGAGGTCTGGCCCGCTGGGGCCAACTCGGCTTTGGATTGGTCGGTATGATGGCGATCGGCAGCCCGCGATACGTCTGGACCCTGCTGACCAAGCCATTGGGCGCAGGGTATCGGGGAGATTTTTGGCGGCAAGGTGGCGTCGCTCCCGCATGAGGCCACAGGAAGCTGGACGACGGTGTTCGGCGTGGCGATTGCGGCGCTAAAGCGGCCGCGGGCGAAGTATTTGCTGGCCCGTTAAGGGTCCGTTAACCCAATCTCTTTAAACGCGAACGGCGGCCGGAATTCCCCGACCGCCGTCAACGAAGGAGGTTTCGATGGATAGAAGCCATCGCGTCAACCTGCTGAAGATAGTGGTGATCTGGATCATAAAGGTCAAGGTTATTCGCATTCGGAAGTAAGGGGACAGGTCGGCAGGAAGGGGGCAACCTGAACCGGCCGGCCTACTCCTTCTTGGCGGCGCTATATCGTCTCGGAGATCAGGCGTCGCTTCAACGTTTCATTGATCAGGGCCGGATTCCCCTTGCCCGCCAAAGCCTTCATGGTTTGCCCAACAAAGAACCCGAACAACTTGTCCTTGCCGGACCGGTATTCTTCCACCTTTTCCGGATTAGCCGCCAGGATGCGATCCACGGCTTCGTCGATCGCGCCGGTATCCGTGACCTGGCGCAGGCCTTTCTCGTCCACAATGGTCGCGGCTTCTTTACCGGACGCGACCATCGCCTCGAACACATCTTTCGCGATGCGGCCGTTGATCGTGTTATCGGCCATCAGGTCCAGCAGTCCACCGAGCGCCGCGGCTGTGACGGGGGGGTTTTCGATAGAGCGGCCGAGGCGGTTCATCGCGGCAAAGAAATCGCCGGTGATCCAGTTGGCGGCGATCTTGGGATCGCGGCCAGTGGCTACGGTTTCATAAAAATCGGCGGTGGCTTTCTCGGCTACCAACACGGCGGCATCGTACGGCGACAGTCCATACGATTGTATAAACCGAGCCTGCCTGGCGTCCGGCAGTTCCGGCAGCGACGCCTTTAGGGCGGCGATCCAATCCTGGTCCAGCACCAGCGGCAGCAGGTCCGGATCGGGGAAGTAACGGTAATCGTGCGCATCTTCCTTCGACCGCATCGACCGCGTGGTGCCGCGCCCACTATCGAACAGCCGCGTCTCCTGCATCACTGTCCCGCCCGACTCCCAGACTTCGACCTGGCGCGTGGCTTCGGCCTCCACCGCCTGCATGACGAAGCGGATCGAATTGACGTTCTTCACCTCGCACCGGGTCCGATACGGCTCGTTATGTTTTCGCACCGACACGTTGACGTCGGCGCGCATGGAGCCTTCCTCCATGTTGCCGTCGCAGGTGCCGAGATACCGCAGGATCGACCGCAGCTTGCGAACATAGGCGCCGGCTTCCTCGGGACTGCGGATATCGGGTTCCGACACGATCTCCATCAGCGCGACGCCGGAACGGTTCAGGTCGATCAGCGTCTTGGTCGGATGCTGGTCGTGGATCGACTTGCCGGCGTCCTGTTCCAGATGCAGGCGGGTGATGCCGATGATTTTCGTCGAACCGTCGGACAGCTCCACCTCGATCTCACCCGAACCGACGATGGGATGTTCGAACTGGCTGATCTGGTAGCCCGAGGGCAGATCGGCGTAGAAATAGTTCTTCCGGTCGAAGCGGCTGACCGTGTTGATGCGGGCATTCAGGCCGAGGCCGGTGCGCACTGCCTGTGCCACGCATTCGGCGTTGATCACCGGCAGCATGCCCGGGAAGGCGGCATCGACGAAGCTGACCTGGCTGTTCGGCGCCGCGCCGAACGCCGTCGCCGCGCCGCTGAACAGTTTCGCCTGGCTGACCACCTGGGCGTGGACTTCAAGGCCGACGACGACCTCCCACGTTCCGGTGGTGCCTTCTATCGTGTAGGTCATGCTGCGTCTTTCAAGCGATCCACCATCATCCAGCAGTTTAGTCGCGCCGGCAAAGCGTCGCAACGGGGCCATATAAAGGGGGGCATACGCGGCGGGACGCTTGTTAGCCTATAGCTTAAACGATTTAGACCGCCCCACCAGGGAGTGTATCCGATGGCCGTTCACATTCGAGACCGCGCAACGGATGCAGCCGTCCGCCGGGTTGCGCGACTCACGGGAAAGACCTTGACGGAGACGATCCGGGATGCGGTGGAGCGCCACTACGAAGCGATCAGCATGACGCCGCCGCTGATCGCAAGGTTGCAAGCCATCCAGGCGGACTTTCAGAGCATGCGGCGACCCGGCGGGAAGCCAGCCGACAAGGCTTTCTTTGACGACTTGTCGGGTGAGCTGTGATGTTCATGGATGCCTCGGCGATCATCGGCATCATCGCCATGGAGGAAGATGCCGCCAGCCTTGCCGGGCGCGTGGCGGGAGGGCGGACGCTCGCGCCACATCTCCGCCCTGGCGCTGGTCGATCGCTTCCTGGTTGAGATCGACGCACGCCTGTTATGAAACAGAAACGACTTTCCGAGGTCTGTTATGGACCTCGCCGAGTGCGATCCCGGTTGGTGGACGCTCCTTACCAAAGCGCCGGCGCTCGTTACCGGGGTGACGGGCCTTGAACTGTTACCGAAGGATGGACCGAAACGAGTCGTTGGCCTTCTTATTGCGATGATCGCAAATCAGTTTGCCAATTTCCTGTCCCGCCCTCTGCTCATGACGGGCTGTTATCGATCAGTGTTCCTCGCGGCACCAGGCGAACACGCGCTGCTGTTCGCGCTTCATGAAGGCGACGTCTTCTATATCGACGTCTCGCCCAGCCTCACGGACGCCATCCAGAAAACCCTTCAGATTGTCCGGAGTCATGTCCCCGGTCTCGATCTTGTCCTTATTGACGACGATCGACGAAAGCAGCGGCCACCCCTTGCCCGCGGCATAGAAACTCAGCGCCTCCAGATGTGGAAGCACGCCCCGCCGGGATTTGACCCAGTTCAGGCCGCTGGCGTCGGCAATATCCTTGTAGCACACAAAGCTACGCAGCTTGCCGCGCTTACAAATCGCTTTGATGGTCTTTTCCATGTTGTATTCGCCGGTCAGCCGCAACGCGAGAATCGCATTGGCGGCAGCGAAGTTCGGGTCGTCCGTTCGACCCAAACGCACACAATTCGCGACGATCGTTTCGAGATCCTTGGTCGCTTTCGAATCGAGACTGATAGCCATTTTAACCTCCTGCCCTGAGCGACGGCAATGCTGTGAAAACGGCCGCCTGCTCTATCGCGGCCGAGACCGCGAAGACGGTTTCCTCATCGAATGGTTTGCCGATGACCTGCAAGCCCAGCGGCAAACCGTTGGCATCCAGGCCCGCCGGCACCGAAGCCGCCGGCACACCGGCCAGGTTCGCCGGCACGGTGAACAAGTCGTTCAGATACATCTTGATAGGATCGTCCATGTTCTCGCCTTGAGCAAACGCCGCGGACGGCGCGGTCGGGGCGAGCAGGGCGTCCACCCGGGAGAAGGCATCGGTAAAATCTTTCAGGATCAGCGCCCGTATCTTTTGCGCCCGCAGATAATACGCGTCGTAATACCCGGCGGACAGCACATAGGTTCCAATCAGCACGCGGCGGCGAACTTCCGGCCCGAACCCCTCGGCTCGGGTACGTTCATAGAGGTCGGACAGATCCTGACCGGCCTGGCGGGTTCCATAGCGCACACCATCGTACCGAGCGAGGTTCGATGACGCTTCCGCAGGGGCAACGATATAGTAGGTTGCCAGACCATATTTCGTGTGCGGCAGGGAAACATCGACGATCTCCGCCCCCGCCGCCCGCAGCCAATCCATCCCTTGCCGCCACAACGCGTCAATTTCCACCGGCATACCGTCCGAACGATACTCCCGCGGCACGCCGATCCGCAGGCCCTTGACCCCCCGCGCGCAGGCCGCCTCAAAATCCGGCACCGGCAGCGCGGCACTGGTGGAATCCTTCGGGTCGTGCCCCGACATCGAGCCGAGCAGGATCGCACTATCGCGTACGGTGCGGGCGAGCGGGCCGGGATGATCCAGCGACGACGCGAACGCCACCACCCCCCAACGGGAGCAGCGCCCATAGGTCGGCTTCACCCCAACAAGCCCACAGAATGACGCGGGCTGCCGGATCGACCCACCGGTGTCCGTGCCCGTTGCCCCCATCGCCAACCTGGCAGCGACCGCCGCCGCCGATCCGCCGGACGATCCGCCCGGCACCAGCACTGCGGAGTCGTCCTGACGCCGCTTCCAGGGATTTTCCACCGGCCCATACGCCGAGGTCATGTTGGACGACCCCATGGCGAACTCGTCCAGGTTCGCCTTGCCCAGGAATACCGCGCCATCGCGCAACAGGTTGGCGGTGACGGTACTCTCATACGGCGGCACGAACGGACCCAGGATCTTGCTGCCGGCCGTCGTCCGGACGCCCTCGGTGCAGAACAGATCCTTGATCGCCAGCGGAATGCCGGTCAGGGACTTGTGGTTCCCCGCCGCCAGATCGGCATCGGCCGCGCGCGCCTGATCGACCGCTCGGGCATGGCTGACGGTGATGAAGGCGTTCAGCCGCGGGTTCAGTGCCTCGATCGCATGCAGATGCGCCATCGTCAGATCGACGGCGGAGAATTCTTTCGCGCGCAACCCGTCGCGCGCCGCGGCGATCGTCAGATCGGTCAGCATTACTCGACAACCTTGGGTACGACGTAAAAATCTCCGATCCGCTCCGGCGCGTTCGCCAGGACCTTGTCCGGATACCCGCCATCGTTGACCACGTCGGCGCGCAACACGGCTGCCATGGTGGCCGCGCCGGTCAGCGGGGCGACGCCGGACACATCCACCTCGGCCAATTGCTCGATCCAGCCCAGGATGCCGTTCAGTTCGTGGCACAGAGGCTCGACCTCATGGTCCTCCACCCGGATGCGGGCGAGTGAGGCGATGCGGCGGACGGTCGCGTGATCGAGCGACATGAGAAGAAAAATCCTTGGGTGAATGCGCGAGCGGGACCATAACGACGCGCATGTCTCTATTCAACCTGACGGATTTGCTGGCCTCTCTCGGAAACGACCAGCGTGTGATCGGCATCGACCCCGGAAGCAAGACGATCGGCCTGGCGCTGTCGGACGTGCGGCGGACTCTTGCCTCCCCCTACAGCAGCTTCAAGCGCGGCAAGCTGACGACCAACGCCACCCAGATCGCAACCATCGCGTTGCGTGAGGGCGCCTACGGGCTGGTCATCGGCCTGCCCCTGTCGATGGACGGCACCGCCGGCCCCGCCGCCCAGGCGGCCAAGGATTGGGCGCACGCGCTGTCCGACGCCACCGGGTTGCCGGCGGCGCTGTGGGATGAGCGGCTGTCCAGTGCCGCGGTCAACCGGTTTCTTATCAACGAGGCGGACCTGACCCGCGCCAAACGCGCCGAGGTGGTCGATCGGGCCGCCGCCGCGTGGATGTTGCAGGCGGCGCTGGACGCGTGTTCACGGCCAAAGGCGGATTCGCCGGAAGATACGCCCGCATAATTTTGACGCTCCGGAAATTGGCCGGCACACACTCTCTCGTCACAGACTTGACCTGAGCCATGATTGTGATTTCCTCTTTTCCGGCGCCACAC
>JAYUEJ010000220.1:0-2109 GCA_043739265.1 Rhodopila sp.
CTGTCCGGCACGCTGTTCCGCCAGTTCGCGGTGACCATCAGCGTTTCGATGCTGTTGTCGGCGATCATCGCGCTGACGTTGTCGCCGGCTTTGTGCGCGCTTTTCCTGCGTCACAGCCCCCGCCCGCGCGGGCCGGTGGGTTGGATGCTGACCGGCATCGACAAGGTCCGGGATGGCTATTCCAGCGTGGTGAACCGGCTGTTGCGGGTGGCGGCCCTCTCCATCCTCGCGATCGCCGCCGCCGGCGTTGGGATTTTCCTGCTCGGCCGGATTACCCCAACCGGCTTTCTGCCAGAGGAAGATCAGGGCGCCATTTTCACAGTCGTGCAACTTCCCGACGGCGCGTCGGTGGAACGCACGCGGACCGTGGTGGAGCAGATCGAGAACCTGATCCGACCTATGCCGCAGGTCGAGGCAGTGCTGTCCATCGTCGGATTTTCGTTGCTCGATGGCGGCAACCAGCCGAATGCGGCGTTCCTGGTGACCCGGCTGAAGCCATTCGACGACCGGGTGGGCGCGGCGAACGGCGTTCGTGCGGTCATCGGCCAGATTTTCGGCGCCGCACAGCAGATACGGTCCGCCATCGTTTTCCCGTTCAACCTGCCGCCGATCATCGGGCTGTCCACCAGCGGCGGATTTGAATACCAGTTGGAAAACCTGGAAGGCCGTCCGCCGGAAGACATGGCGAGCGTGATGCAGGGCATGGTCGCGGCGGGTAATCAGGACAGTCGGTTGAACCGCGTGTTCTCGCCCTTCACGGCGTCCAATCCGTCGATCTGGCTGGACATCGACCGTGAGAAGGCACAGGCGCTGGGCCTGTCGATCTCTGACGTGTTCCAGGCCCTGCAAGCGACGTTGGGTGGATTTTACGTCAATGATTTCAATTTGTTCGGACGGACGTGGCAGGTCAATATCCAGGGCGACGCGATCGACCGCAGCGATTCGGCGGCGATCTATAAAATCTACATTCGCAACAAGAGCGGCGAGATGGTGCCGCTGCGCGCGATCGCCAGTGTTCGCGTGCAGGTGGGTCCTCAGGTCATCAGCCGGTACAACAATTACCGCAGTGTGACGATCAACGGCAGTCCCAAGCCGGGCGTTTCGTCCGGTGACGCGCTGGTGGCGATGGACCAGCTTTCGCGGACTACGTTGCCGCCCGGGTACGCGTACGAATGGACCGGCACGGCGTATCAGGAGCGTGAGGCATCCGGGCAAACCGGGTCGATCATGGCCCTGGCGGTGCTGTTCGCTTACCTGTTCCTGGTGGCTTTGTATGAAAGCTGGATGATCCCGATACCGGTTTTGCTCTCGGTGACGGTGGGTGTGCTGGGGGCGTTCTTCGGGTTGCGGATATCGGGGCTGCCGCTGGATCTGTATGCGCAGATCGGCATGGTGGTGCTGATCGCATTGGCGGCGAAGAACGGGATCCTGATCGTCGAGTTCGCGAAGGAGCAACGAGAGGCCGGACGATCGATCCGGGATGCGGCGGCGCTGGGGGCTCGGATGCGAATCAGGGCTGTGTTGATGACCTCGATCGCGTTTATTTTTGGGCTGATCCCGCTGGTCTGGGGGACCGGGGCGGCCATGCTCAGCCGGCGGGCGGTCGGCACGGCGGTGTTCGCGGGGATGATCGTTGCGACTTCGATCGGGGTGTTTTTGATCCCGATGCTGTATGTGGTGTTTCAGACGATGCGGGAGAGGGTGAAGCGCCGGTTTGGCGGGTCTTCGGGACACGAGGAGGGGAACGCCTGACGCCGAGTTGGATGGCTGGCTTCGTTGCAATGGTTGGTCCGGGCTGACCGGTTGGCTCTCCGCCATAGCGCCGCGGGTTGCCAGAGCGGTCGAGAGGGAAGGTTCGGCTCCGAGGATTGTTTCGACCGTACGCTGACTCAATGTCAGCCGCGCCCCCCATGGCAGCCGTCCCAATGCAGCCAAACAGACGGCAGGTCTCAACGCGGCCGTTATAAAATCCACCGGCCATGATCAGCAGTTCCCGCGATGTGATAACAGCCGACGTTGACATTGACGTACCGCCATCGAAGTTCCGTCATGGTTCGGCTTGTCCCGGCCACCTATTCCCGCACATGCCGCGACAGGTGGCCCGGACAA